>USEE01000371.1 GCA_900553645.1 uncultured Eubacteriales bacterium | reverse complement strand
GCGCGGCGTATGATATAATATTTAGGTAAGCTAAAAGCGATGGCAAGGCAAAAATGCGCGCGCCGAAGCTTTACGCGCCTAAAAAGCCGCGCAAATCGCGCGGTCGGAACTTTTTTGCGCTTACGCGCAGGGCGCTATGTTTAACCGCGCGCTTATGTATGCGCAGCGCGGCTCGCGCTGGAAAGCGCGTCCACACCGGCAGACGCCGACTTTAAGCAAAACGCCGCGCGCAAATGCGCGGTCAGGAGGAAGTATGATTCGCATAGCGGTTGACGCAATGGGCGGCGACAATGCGCCGGGCGCAGTGGTCGAAGGCTGCATTCAGGCGCTCAACGAAAGAAACGATATATCGGTTATACTGGCGGGTCAGCGCGACAAGATAGAGCCGCTGCTTTTAAACGCGGGCGACGCGCGCAGCCGCATCGAAATACTGGACGCGCCCGACGTGATAACCATGCACGAGGCCCCGGTAATGGCGGTCAGGCGCAAGCCCAATTCGTCCATGGTAAAGGCGATGGACACGGTGAAAAACGGCGACGCACAGGCGTGCGTATCGGCCGGATCAACCGGCGCGCTGCTGGCGGCGGGCATGTTCCGCGTGGGCCGCATACCCGGCATAGAGCGCCCCGCGCTGGCCAGCGTGATACCGTCCACCAATAAGCCGTATATATTGCTGGACTGCGGCGCAAACGCCGACTGCCGCCCGGACTACCTCGTCCAGTTCGGCATAATGGGCAGCATCTATATGGAAAAGGTAAAGGGCTATTCCAATCCGCGCGTGGCGCTGGTCAACATCGGCTCGGAGAGCGAAAAGGGCAATGAGCTGAGCAAGGAGACTTACCCGCTGCTGGAAAAGAGCGGCCTTAACTTCACCGGCAATATCGAGCCGCGCGACATACCCTCGGGCGCGGCGGACGTGGTGGTGGCCGACGGCTTCACCGGCAATGTGGTATTGAAGCTGACAGAAGGACTGGCGTCCATGCTGATGGGCATGATAAAGACTGAGCTTATGAGCTCGACCACGACCAAGATCGGCGCTATGCTGGCCAAGCCCGCCTTCAAAAAGGTAAAAAAGCGCATGGACTACACCGAGGAGGGCGGCGCGCCGCTGCTGGGCGTAAAGGGCGCGGTGATAAAGGCGCACGGCTCGTCCAACGCTACGGCCATAAAGAACGCCCTGTTCCAGGCCGCGCGCATGGTGGACGGCAAGGTTGTGGATATAATCGCGGAGCAGATTTCAAAGCTGGACATTAAGCCTAAAACGCAAGAGGGTTAAACCCGAAAGGAGCGACTTAAAATGACCGAAAATCAGATATTCGATAAGGTAGCCGAGCTGATCGCCCTGCAGATGGGAATCGACAAGTCCGAAATCACCATGAAGACCCGCATGTTGGAGGATCTGAAGGCCGATTCCGCCAACATAATCATGCTGGTAATGGATTTGGAAAACGAGTTTGACATCGCCGTGGACGACGACGTGCTGATGGGCATAAAGACCGTGGGCGACGTGGTTAATTGCATAAAGGGACTGGTTGCGTAATGTCCTCGACCGCTAAACTTCAAAAGCGCATCGGATATGAATTTAAGAATCCGGAGCTGTTAAAGGAAGCACTGACGCACCCCACCTATGCCGAAGAGCACGGCTGTATGAGCAATCAGCGGCTGGAGTTTTTGGGCGACGCAGTGCTGGAGCTGTGCGTAAGCCGCCGCCTGTTCGAGCGCGAACGCACTATCGACGAGGGCGTGCTGACTAAGTGGCGCGCGCTGTTGGTGTGCGAAAAGTCGCTGGCGGTATGTGCAAGGGAGATTGATCTGGGCAGATGCCTGCTGATGGGCGGCAGCGCCGTGGCCGACCGGCTGTGGATGAAGCCTTCGGTGCTGTGCGATGCGATGGAGTCGCTGATCGCGGCGGTGTATCTGGTGTGTACGCTGGGAATGAGGGTGGAGACCGACCGGCTGGTGGTGCTGGTATATGTGTTCGCGCGGCTGTGGCCGCTTTTTTCGGGCTTTCAG
>USEE01000370.1 GCA_900553645.1 uncultured Eubacteriales bacterium | reverse complement strand
TAACGGCGCGGTATGCGCGCAAGCTGGGCAAGGACTGCATGGGCATGACCGGCAAGTTCCACACGAGCTGGGGCGACTTCCACTCGCTCAAGAACGTGGCCGCGCTGGAATTTGAGGCGTTCAGGATGCTGTCGTTCGGCTTTGCCTGCTCCATCGGCGACCAACTGGAGCCTTGCGGCAGACTCAACCCCGCCACTTACCGGCTGATTGGCAAGGTATACGGCCCGTTCGCCGCGCGTGAACAGTGGGCGCGTCCCTCCACACCGCTGACCGAGGTCGCGCTTATGACCGCCGAAAGCGATCTGGGTGAAAGCCGCATGACCAACGCGATAATGGGCGCGGCGCAGCTGCTTGAGGAGCTGGCGGTACAGTTCGATATATTGGACCGCACCATGCCGCTGTATCAGTACAAGCTGGTCATACTGCCTGACGATTTCGAGATCGACGAGGAGTTTGCGGGCAAGCTGGGCGCGTTCGTGGCCGCGGGCGGCAAGGTAATCGCGTGCAATCGCGGCGGACTTGTAAACGGCGACTATCCCGAGTACTTCGGCGCACATTACATGGAGCAAAACGACGTTTACCCTGACTTCATCGCGGCTGAGGGCACGCTGTGCGACGGCCTTGACCCCGACGCGGAATATGCGATATACCTGCCCGGCGCGCGCATTGCGCCGACCTCCGGCCATGCCGCGATGTGGGCACGTGCACCGTACTTCATGCGCAAGGGCACAATGTTCTGCTCACATAAGTACACACCCAGTGCACACGGCGAGAAGTATCCCTGCGCGGTGCGCAGCGGCGGCGTAATCACGTTCGGCCACCCCATGTTTGAACAGTACCGCGAGAATGCGCCGCACTGGGTAAAGCAGATCATGCTGAACGCGCTGGACGAGCTACTGCCCACGCGCCTTGTGCGCCACAACGGGCCGTCCACGGTGTGCGTATCGCTGCTTGATCAGCCCGAACACAGCCGCACCTGCGCGCATATACTGACCTACATACCCGTGCGCAAGTCCGCGACGATCGACATAATAGAGGAGCGCACGCCGGTGGATAACCTGACGCTCACGCTGAACATACCGCGTAAGTTCACCCGCGCAAGGTTGGTTCCTGAAAATGTTGAGCTGGAGGTTAAGGACGGCTCGGTCACTATTCCCCGCGTGAACGGATACGCGATTGTGGAACTGAGCTAAACACTAATATTTAGCAAGCCTTGCGGCGTACAGATGCATTCTGTGCGCCGCTTTTACGCTTTCGCCCCACTACAAAGCGGCACGTGGAGGAGCTAATCCTCCGCGCGCCGCTTCGCATGGTCGTTATGCCCGATTGGTTACTTGCCGCAGCACTTGTAGCTGCCGCACAGCGTCTGGCTGGCCGCGTCGTTCTGCTTCGCGCCGGTCATGGGCTGCACGCAGATGCAATCCAGATCACATACGTCGTTCTCACAGTGATGCTCACAGGAGCATACGCGGCAATCGATCTTCTGATGGCCCTTATTCAGCATTTTCATCCCCTCCTCGCGATTAGTATGGCCGATTTGCGGCGTGCTATTCATGCGATTGAGGGGAATTTTGATGGAGATTTTAAGCTGTTGTCTGGAAACATATTGCAATTTTTTATTGATGCCGATATTTATCCAAATCGAAATGGGAAAATCTGAACTTTCCATTGAAAACAAGCTGAGACGCAAAAACGTTCATGTCACTTTGGCAGCGTTGGCCAAAGCCGTCAATCTAAATGTATTGTCCGCAACAACCAAGTCACCGCCGATCGCTCCGCCCAAAAAACAAAGAACCCGTCAGGCTCCAACCGGTGACTTGCGACGCGCGCCAAATTCCACTTAATGCTGCTACCTTCCGGTCCTGACATGGTTCATGGCATGACGCCGTACAAGGCCGATTTTCATCGCCTGACAGGCTTAATCAGTATATCACAATTTCAGGGCGATTGCAATACCCTTTTTAGGCAAAAATAGTTGGTTTTTGAGAGCTCGATGGAAATCGCCTGCCTAGAGT
>USEE01000369.1 GCA_900553645.1 uncultured Eubacteriales bacterium | reverse complement strand
TAATTGTCATAAAGCCCAGCCAGCGCGCCGTGTCAAGGATGCCGAAGGCACGGCGAAGCCGCTTGTCCTTGACTCGGTGCGCTGGCTGGGCTACTCCGCAACATACATATCCAGCGCAGCGCCGTACCACACTCCACGTCCCCCCTGCTCATCTTCTCCAAAAAACAAATCAGGAGCGAAAGCCCAAACGCCTCCGCTCCCGACCCAAATCACAATTGCACCGGCAATATCCCCGTCGGCAGCTGCCCTCTTTGCTGTGCCACCCGCATCGCGAGGTACGTCGCCGCCGCGTCGAACCTTGCGTCGTGCGCACCCGCCGCCTCGCCGAACATCTTCTGCGCAAAGCCGCTCACGTCCCCCTCGCTCAGGCCGAAGTACCCCCACACCTCGCTCAGTCTGGGCGGTTTAGGCTTACCCGACGGCAGTTTTGCGTCCGAACACTTACCCGTGAAGTGCGTCATGGTACAAAAGTGCGGCCTATCCGGGAAGCGCATGTTGAGCCGCACGAACTCGCGCTTCAGGTAATCCACGTCGCCGCTCACGCCATGCCCGGCGAACACATCCGCAGATGAGAAGTCGCGCCTTATCTCGCCCGCGCGGTCGGCGAACCTCTGGCCGCCCGACAGTGTTTTCAGTGCGCTCAGGCTCAGGTGGTGCACCTTATACGCGTACCTGTTCATCGCGTCTGCCTCAAAGAAGTAGTTTTGCGCTTTAAGGCCGTCGTCCGCGGCGATTATATATGCCAGCTGGCACACCTGCGGGCGGGTTGTGCCGGTAGATTCCACGTCGAAAATTATCGTGCGCATTAAGCCTTGGCAAGCTCCTTATATGCCACCAGCATCCTATCCAGCGCCATATCGAGCTGCTTGCGCGGGCAGGCGACGTTAAAGCGCATATAGCCGTCGCACTGGCCGGGTTCGCCGTAGCCCTCGCCGCGGCTGAGGCCCACGCCCGCGCTGCACAGCGCCTTATACACGTCGTCGGACTTACCCAGCGCCTTCATATTTAGCCACATCAGGTAGGTGCCCTCGGGCTTATGGCACTTGATCAGCGGCATTTCCCTTTCGATTCTGCGCAGGGTTTCATCGACGTTGGCCTCGATATAGTCGGTCAGCTCGTCCAGCCACGCGCCGCACTTTTCATACGCGGTGCGCTGAGCTATCAGGCCGAACACGTTATTATCGCCGCCGGACGCGCCCGCGGCGTGGGAGCGTTCGTTAATGCGCTTGATATAGTCGGCGCGGCGCACGATTATATTGCTCATGCCCAGACCGGCGAGGTTGAATGCCTTGGATGCAGAAATCATGACTATGGCGTTATCGTAGTCATAGTTCATGACTGAGTTCTGCTTCTGCCCCTTGAATATGAACCCGGCGTGTATTTCGTCGGTGATCAGCAGCACGTCGTACTTACGGCAGAGCGCGACTACGCGATCGATCTCGTCGCGGTTCCACACGCGGCCGATGGGGTTATGCGGGCTGCACAGTATCATAGCGCGCGCGCCGCCCCTGAACGCGGTTTCGAGATCGTCGAAGTCCATGGTATAGTACCCGTCCTTCTCGATCAGGCGGTTAGTCCTAAGCTCGCGCCCGGTATCGCGCACCGCGCCATAGAAGGGCGTATACACAGGCGTCTGAATAACGATCTTATCGCCGGGCCGGGTAAGCGCGTTAATGACCTTAAAAATAGAAGTAACCACGCCCGCGCCCCACATAATCCACTCGCGCTTAATCTCCGCGCCGAATCGAGCCTTGACCCAATCGATCACGGCCTGATAATCGCCGTCCTGCGCCTCGGTATACCCATAAATCCCATGCGCGGCGCGTTTACAAAGCGCCTCTGTAATCTCGGGCGCAGTAGCCACATCCATATCCGCCACCCACATAGGCACCGTATCCTCGCGCCCGAACAGCCCCTTACAGGCATCCACCTTAATCGCCGCCGTACCTCTACGGTCTATCATCTCATCAAATCTACTCATCTTACGTGCACTCCTTTTTTTAGTTTTTTTGGGGTTACGC
>USEE01000368.1 GCA_900553645.1 uncultured Eubacteriales bacterium | reverse complement strand
CTTTCTTCAGAAACGCCGTGTTCAGTCAGAAATCGGACGGCATTGTCCTTATGCGCGTGCGTCTGCGGCGACAGTTTGCGGTCGTCAACATCGTGCAGCAGCGCGGCTAAGGCAACGATTCCTGCATCGGCATGTTCTCGCTTGGCGATGAGAAGCGCCGTCTGGTATACCCGTATTGAATGATTATAGTCGTGCCCGCTGGAATCGCCTGCAAATGCGGCGCGTATGAATGCAATCGCGTCGGAGATTATCTGCTCCATCACATGTCGCCTCCCGAAATCTCTATGAACCAATCATATCAGAAAGCGACGCGAAATTCCACCTTATATTTAGAGCGTGTCTCAAAAAGGGAAATCCACTCGAACCTGCGAAGTGTCCCGCTTGAGACACACTCTAGCCCCAAAGCAGAAAGGAACTACCTCTTAAATACCATAACCTGCGTCCCGCGCCCGCTTACGCCCGATATCAGTTCGGGATTCATGCGCTCCAGCTCGTCAGTCGGCACGCGGAAGCGCTTGGCCAAATCCCATGCGGTATCGCCTTTTTGAGCCAGAAGGACGGTTATGCCCATCGGGACCGCGTGCCCCTCAACCTCCTGCGCATCCATTGCCGCTTCTATGGAACGCTGCACGTCCGCGTCAGCATGGAGCGCCAGAGTGCATTTCAGTTCCAACTGCGAAGATGTAACAGGCACGCATTCGCAGTCGAACGCCTCAAGCAGCATCGGCGCGTCGGACGGTACATCTCCCTGGAATGTCGCGGTGAAGGGCGATTCCAGCGTGGCCGACATCGCCTGTTCGCCGCCTACCGGCATGTATATCGCCTGCAATTCCATTACGCCGTCCACCACGATCTTGCCGTCGCTGCTTTCGGCCTGTACCATCGTCGGGCGGCCTATGCAGTACAATACCTGACTAGCCCCCGATATGCGCCCGTCGCCGCCGGTAAGTTCGGGCAGGGCAAATTGCAGCTTGACGGTTTGCAGCGCGCGTATGCGCCGCGATTCGACCCGCACCGTGAGCGAGCCGCGCTCTATCTGTATGTCGCTGTCGCCGACGGCATATGCGTCCATGACCGCCTCCGACTCGTCCACGCCGAGCGCCTTTACGTTTATCATTATGTCCACGCCTGCGCGCAGCATCGCGCCTTCGTCGTCGCTGAGCGTCTGCGCGGTAATCCCAGTTACCCACGCGTCCGCGCGCAGGTCGCCTCGAAGCCACTCGGGTACTTCGACCAACTGCTCGAAAGGCAGGGCGTGTCGGCTTACCGCAATCGGCCGACCGGGTATATTGCATGTGTACACGGCCTCAAGTGCCACGCTGCCCTTGACCATAACGCCGCCCACTGCGTCGAATATGTCGCTTACGTCTACGCGCGCGCGGGTGATTAGCGTGCGCTCCGCGCCTAAAGAGCGCGGCAGATCGAACTCCTCGCTGAGCGACGCGGCCGCTTGCGCTTCGGCATTGACCTTCAGCGACGCAATCCGCTCGCGCCTTACACATATCCCGTCCAGACCATTTAGCCCCGATATTACCGCGCATGGTTCCAACGCCGTGACCGTAACCCGTATTGCGGGTACCGCGCGGCAGAGTATGCGCCCCGCCATCAGCCGCGCCTCGGCGCTTTCGATCTCGGTGAAGCAGCTTACCGCCATTTTCGGCCCCACGTCCGCGTCGATCATCTCGCGCAAGGGCGCGTTAACCATCAGGCTGGTAATCTCGCCCTGCGCGCGGTATAGCACCTGAAAACGCACCTTGCCGTCCAGAAGTATGCGCCCCTGCTGAGTCTGCGCCGAATCGATGGAACACATCGCGTCGCACAGCAAAACCTCGTCCGCACCCTGCGCCATCGCGTCGGTTTCGATCAGCGCCTTTATTATGCGCGAATCCACCACGCGCTCGGTTTCCAGCGTCTGTCTGCTTATATCAAGCGGCATATTACACGACCTCCTTCGCTTATGTCTATTTATAAGCGATTGGGGGCGGTAATATGCCGCAAAGTATTGTCGTTCAATCAGACGAATATGAAATTACG
>USEE01000367.1 GCA_900553645.1 uncultured Eubacteriales bacterium | reverse complement strand
ATTGCGTACTCCGGAATTTTTGAGACACACTCTAAGTAGTGCGTGAAAAAGTTAAATGCCATTGCCCTGTTGCGAAAGAACGAAAAAAACTGCCGCTGAACGCCGCTCCAAAAGCAGCGTCCAGCGGCACTATCATCGCCATCTTGCGCAAATATACATTGCTGTCTTACGCCAGCTCCCACTTATTCAGCTCGTCAATCGCGAACCTGCCCGCGAACGATATGCCCTGCGCGCCGCCCTTGGGAT
The DNA here is from genome assembly GCA_900553645.1 of uncultured Eubacteriales bacterium. Next base: position 1,801 of record USEE01000367.1, on the reverse strand, counting down.
AGTTCAGCATCGACAGCGTGGCCGCGCCGCCGTTGACAAACACCTCGACCGAGCATGTGTCAACGAATATGTCCAGATGCAGGTCGCGCCGCGCGCCCGGAACCTCTGCGCGCATTATCGCGCCCGTGTCGCCGGTGTTTTCGTCGCCCAACTTATGCCCGCCGCGCGTGCGGTCGCACTCGATTATGCGCGTCGCGGGGTTATAGCGCACCGCGAAGTACTCGCCGCCCGTGCGCATCAGCCGTATCTCAACATTGCTCTCGGTGGGCGTTATGTCCAATGTCAGCTCGTAATGCCGCCCGTTCAGGCCGTCTATCTCGGCCTCGCCGTCCACCTGAACGCCGCGCACGCCGAATTCCTCGCCGCGCAGCGATTTCAGCTCCTCCAGCGGCTTTTGGTACAGGTGCCCGCCCCGCACCGACAGCTCGCGCGGTATCGTGTACATGCCGCACCAGCCGTGACCCAGCTTCTGCGTGGGCGTTTCGCAGCCCCACATGTTCAGCCAGCCCACTATCACGCGCCGTCCGTCGGGCGTAAGCACTGTCTCAGGAGCATAGAACTCGCGGCCATTGTCGACCGCCTCCAACACCTCGGGCACCAGACGCCCGCCGCTTTCCCTGCCGGTTATGTACACGACCGGCTGTGTGCCCGGGAAGCGCAGACCGTCGGGCTGCATACCTATCGCGCAGGTAATCATGACGTTTTTGCCGTCCAGCTCGAAATAGTCCGGGCACTCGGGCATATCGCCTATGCCCTCCAAAAACACGCCGTCGCATGTCCAGTGCTTCAGGTCGCTCGACGAGAAGCTGAGCTGGCGGCCGTTGGTTTCGCCCTTGTTGGCCACTATCGCGCGATAGCCCGCATCGGTGCGCATTATCTTGGGGTCGCGGAAGTCGCGCGGCGAGCTGCCCTCGGGCAGGTCTTTTGCGCCGATCACCGGGTTGCACGCCCACTTGGTGAAGTGCACGCCGTCGGTCGTCTCGGCTATGCACTGCTCCTGCACCGAAACGCCGTCTGCATTTTTATGCACGCCGGTGTACATCAGTATCAGCCGGTCGCCGTCGGGCAGCGCCGTGCCCGAGAAGCAGCCCTGATCGTCGAACGGGCTGTCGGGCGCGAGCGCCACGCCCACCCAGTCCCACCTGACCAGATCGCGGCTGACCCAGTGGCCCCAGTGCATCGGCCCCCAGACCGGCCGGTACGGGTAGAACTGGCAGAACATGTGATACTGGCCGCGCCAATGGCAAAAGCCGTTCGGGTCGTTTATCCAGCCGACCGGCGGCGTGACGTGGTACTTGGGCAGGAATTCGTGATTAACCTCGCGCGCGTGCAGGCGCACAAACTCGTCGGCCTTTTGTATCGATTCAGGCATTCAGTATCCGCTCCTTTTGCCCGTCGCGGCGGCGCGGCGGGGGTAATTCATGTTATGCTTTAATGATATAACATGCGCGCGGGGGTGTCAATATTGTGGGAGCAGGTTTTTTCAGGCGCGGCAGGAGCGGATTTGAGTCGGAAGCGCGCGTGGCTTGTGCCGACTTTATCATGCAGAGCGATTGATGGACAGATGTGCGTTTCAGACTGAAAATACACTATGTATATACAGGATAGTTTTCACTGATCCAGTGCGAATGTCTGATAGAATAGCGGTAAGGCGGACGGGATATTCCGTCAGTTTAAGTTTTTCTTACTGTTGCACTTACAGTGTAAATTCAAAAGCAAAAAACAGGAGGAGGCATTATGCCTTCTCCCCCAGGCTGTCAAAAAAGCCCTCTCGAATAACAATCGCGCCCGGCGGCGTGTA
>USEE01000366.1 GCA_900553645.1 uncultured Eubacteriales bacterium | reverse complement strand
GCCGAAACGCTGTTTATGATGACTTCACCTGAATATTCATGTGTAAGCTCGACCGCCGTGCGCGAAATCGCGTCCTTCGGCGGCGATATATCTGGCCTCGTACCGGCAAATATACTTGATATGGTAAACAATGGATTTGATATATACTACGGCAGATAAGCGGGAGGAGAATCGCGTTAATGGATAGGGATATGCGTGACAGCAGGAACGACGAGCGCGGCATGGAGCGCACTCAGCCGCGTCGAAACGAGGAAGAATACAGCCTCGACGAACTGGTTGAAATACTAAAAATAATCCTCACCGAGGAGTCCAAAAAGGTGCCCATGAAGCAGTACATGCGTATTGTCGATGTGGATAAAGCCATGTACTTCCTCAGCTCAATCGAAAAGCAGATGCCAAATGCGATCCGCGAATCACGCCGCATCGTCGAGGATCGCGATAATATACTGAAAACCGCCGAGCGCAAGGCCAAGGATACCGTTAACGATGCCGAAAACCGCGCGCGCATAGCCATGGACGACGCCGAAAAGAGCGCTCAGGCAATAATCGCCGAGGCGGAAGCTCACGCCGCGCAGATTGTGGACGAGGCCCAGAAGCAGGCCCGCGTAATGGTCGATCAGAGCGAGGTCAGCCGCCGCGCCGAGGAGGAAGCCACCAAGCTTATCTCATCTGCGCGCAGCAAAGCTGCGGATGCAGCGCGCCAGGCCACACAATACGCCGACACGATGCTGTCCAACCTGGAGGACTTCCTGAATACCGAACTGGGCGACGTGAAAAAGAGCCGCGAAAACCTCACGTCCAAGCGCGGCAACTGATACGAATAATAAAAACAATGCGAGCCGCATACACAGCGTGTGCGGCTCGACTTGTGTTTTGGCTTAATGCGCATTGGCGCGCGCCCGCTCGGCGTCGTCCGCATTCTCGTATTCGATGTACCTTTTGTTGAGCAGCAGCGCAATCGCGCCCAGTATAACCGCGATGATTGCGGGCAGGGCCGACATGATGTCGAACCCACCAGCCGAGTATGTGTTTATGGCAGAGGCAGTCACCGCCTCTCCGCGTGTAAACAGCGCGCATATCAGCGCGGCCAGTACTCCCTGAAGCGCCTTGCCGCCCATGTAAGCCCACGCGCTTATGCCAAAGGGCCGCAGGAACGCCAATACCTGCATCGATATTGACAGCCCGCCGAAAGTAATCGCAAAGCATATCAGCGGCAGTACAAACGCTTCGCGCAGCTCGCACAGCGTAAGCGAACCGCCCGCCATCTCCAGCCCGGCGTGCAGCGCCGCTGGTATAATTGGGTCAATCTCAGGCATGAACAGCAGCGCCGCCCAGTACATGTACGCACTGAGCACGCTCATGAGCACCACGTAACAGCCAACCGTCAGCATCGCGCGCGCGGCTTCGGCGGCGGGCATGAGCGCATCGCCCTGATCAATATGGTTTGCATTTACCGGTTCATCGCCGCCGGCTCGCCTGAGAATCAGACTTCCCAGAAGAGTCCCCAGCCAGCTTGATATAAGCAGTACCCAGCCGCAACGCGGCCACGCGCTCTCCAATACGCCCAGCGCGAACGCGGGCGAACACACCGTGCACAGCCAGCCTAGCCGCAGGCATTGTCCGCGGCTCATGCGGCCTTCGCCCGCGCACATCGCGGTCAGCTTGGCTCCGGCCAGATTGCCGCCCAGCCAGCCGCATATGAACGCCCCCACGCCCTCCGCCGGACAGCCGAAAGGCCGCATCAGCCAGCCCAGATGCGCGCCGATAGTGCGCCCGGCGGTCTGCTGAAGTGCTATCGCCATGAAACAATACGGGAACAGCGACGGTATCAGCGCGCCCGCCCACGTCTCCAGACCGGCGCGCGCGGCGCCTGCGCCTATGCCGGGCGCGAGAGTCAGCAGAGCTATTCCGACGCACAGCGCGGCTGCACGCATTAACTTTCCAATGCTCATTTGATAAGCCCCCTTTTTGTAGAGCATATGCGAATTGTAAGCCAATTAGAGTGTGTCTCAAAAATTCCGGAGTACGCAATTTCGGGCGTCGCTCCGCC
>USEE01000365.1 GCA_900553645.1 uncultured Eubacteriales bacterium | reverse complement strand
GTGGATGAGACCGAGGAGATCGCCCGCCAGCGGGCCTGCAAGCTCTTCGGCGCCGAGCACGCCAACGTCCAGCCCCACTCGGGCGCGCAGGCCAACCTTGCGGTATACTTCGCGCTGCTGGAGCCGGGTGACACGATATTGGGCATGAACCTGAGTCACGGCGGGCATCTGACGCACGGCAGTCCCGTCAACATGTCGGGCAAATACTTTAACATAGTACCCTATGGCGTGCGCGAAAGCGACGAAACCATCGATTACGACGCGCTGCGCGAACTGGCGCTGGAGAAAAAGCCTAAGCTGATAGTCGCGGGCGCGAGCGCATACCCGCGCATAATCGATTTTAAGAAGTTCCGCGAAATCGCCGACGAGTGCGGCGCGCTGCTGATGGTGGACATGGCGCACATCGCGGGTCTGGTCGCGGCGGGCGAGCATCCCTCCCCCGTGCCGTATGCCGACATAGTTACCACCACCACGCACAAGACGCTGCGCGGCCCGCGCGGCGGTATGATACTGTGCAAGGCAAAGTATGCCAAGGCCATCGACAAGGCCATATTCCCCGGCACTCAGGGCGGCCCGCTGGAGCATGTGATCGCGGGCAAGGCGGTTTGTCTGGGCGAGGCGCTGACCGACGAGTTTAAGGCGTATCAGCATCAGATCATACTGAACGCGCAGGCACTGGCCGAGGGCTTCCAAAAGGCAGGACTGCGCATGGTATCGGGCGGCACCGACAACCACCTTATACTAATAAACCTGACCGGCACGGGCGTAACCGGCAAGGAGTTGGAAAAGCGGCTGGACGCGGCCAACATCACCGTAAACAAGAATACAGTTCCGTTCGAGACGCTGAGTCCCTTCATAACCAGCGGCATACGCGTGGGAACGCCCGCTGTCACGTCGCGCGGCATGAAGGAGCCGGAGATGGCCCGCATCGCCGAATGGATTGCGCGGCTGACATTCGAGGGCGACAGCGCAATCGACGCTGTTAAGGCAGAGGTCGAGGAAATGACCCGCAGCTTCCCGTTGTACGCAAACGACGTACTTGAATAATCGCGAGTAAGGAACAGACCGTCTGCCGTTTGCGGGCGGTCTGTTTTTAATGTTGATTTGCTTTGCTCAGGCAGACGACTTGTCGCATGTAAGGGCTTAAAAGCATCTTAGACTTCCTGTGCAAAATCGCCCTTATCCCTCGCCAATTAATGTCGCTTTGCTATAATCTATTCTGATAAGTCCCGCCAAATTTCCGCAAAGTCCATATCGGTGTGGCTCAAGTCCATTGCAATTGAGGGCGTTTCATTATATACTCTTTTACATAAGGGAAAATACATATGCGGAGGTATTGCGCATGTTTGAGCTTTCTCCCCGTCAGATTCACCTGGACTTTCACACGTCCGAGCATATTCCCGGCATAGCCGCCGAGTTCGACCCGCAGGAATTCGCCACTACCGCCAAAGAAGCGTCGGTATCGTCCATGACGGTATTCGCGCGCTGTCACCACGGCTGGCTGTACTATGATTCCAAGCGCTTCCCCGAACGCGTGCATCCCAACCTGAAAGACCGCAATCTGCTTGTCGATCAGGTGCGCGCGCTGCACTCGGTGGGCATAAAGGCGCCGGTGTACATAACCGTGCAGTGGGACTACCACAGCGCCACCACCCACCCCGAATGGCTGATACGCGAGGCCAGCGGCGCGCACGAGGGCGACGCGTTCACCAAGCCCGGCTTTTATCAGTCGCTGTGCGTAAACACCGGCTACTTTGACTTCCTCAAGGAGCAGACAATTGAAGTAATCGAGTTGCTGGGCGACAAGTTGGACGGACTGTTCTTTGATATAGTAGGCATTCGCCCGTGCCTGTGCGCGGCCTGCCGCAAGGAGATGGCCGAGCGCGGCATAGACATGACCGATGACAATCAGGTGCGTGAATTTGCCAAGCTGTCAATCGACCGCTTCAAGCACCGCATGACTGAGATAATCCGCGAGCGCAACAAAACCTGCTCGATATTCTACAATGCCGGGCACGTCGGCCCCTGCACGCGCGATTCTGCGGACGACTATACCC
>USEE01000364.1 GCA_900553645.1 uncultured Eubacteriales bacterium | reverse complement strand
CCCCAGCACCTACGCGCCCACGATAACCACGATAATCTCGCGCGGCTATGTGGCGCGCGAAAACAAGCGCCTCATTCCGACCGAGCTGGGCACAATCGTAACCGACATAATGAAGCAGTACTTCAGCGACATCGTCGATCTGACATTCACCGCCGATATGGAGGAGGAGCTGGACGAGGTCGAAGAAGGTAAGGTGGATTGGCACAAGGTCATAAACGATTTCTACGGCCCGTTCAAGGAGACGCTCGAAAACGCCGAGCGCAACATGGAAAAGGTGCAGATCGTGGACCAGGTGTCCGACGTGCCCTGCGACAAGTGCGGCGCGATGATGGTGTACAAGATGGGACGCTATGGCAAGTTCCTGGCGTGCCCCAACTTCCCGGAATGCCGCAATACCAAGGCGCTGCTGAAGGAGATCGACGCGCCCTGCCCCAAGTGCGGCGGCAAGCTGCTGGAGCGCATCAGCCATAAGGGACGCAAGTTCTATGGCTGCGAGCATTACCCGGAGTGCGACTTCGTATCGTGGGACATGCCCGTGCGCGAAAAGTGTCCGGTGTGTGGCTCTATGATGGTCTTAAAGCGCGGGCGCAAGGGCGCTATGGCGCATGTCTGTACCAACGAAACCTGCCGCCATCGCGTGGAGCTGGCCGCGCCTGAGGGCGAGGACAGCGCCGAATGATGTAAAGGCATAGGGCAAGACAAGAATTCCCGACTGCGGCCGCACTTAAACGGCGAAAGCATTGATGGGTGCTTATGATGCAGACAAGCGGTTTTACACGCCTTAAAATGCAGCCTGATACGCAGTCGGGAATACTTCAGACGCTATAATCGATAAAAGTCAATATTTTGACAAAAGAAATTTCCGAGCAACACGCTGAAGGATGAACTTTATGACGAAATCGTTTGTTACAATAATCGGGGCGGGACTCGCGGGCAGCGAGGCCGCATGGCAGCTTATAAAGCGCGGCATACCCGTGCGCCTTATCGAAATGAAGCCGCACAGATTCTCTCCCGCGCATAAGTCGGAGGGGTTTGCCGAGCTGGTGTGTTCCAACTCGCTCAGGTCGGATCGGCTCAGCAACGCCGTGGGCGTACTCAAGGCCGAAATGCGCGCGCTGGATTCGCTCGTGATGAGCGCCGCGGATTACGCCAAGGTGCCCGCAGGCGGTGCGCTGGCCGTGGACAGGGACATGTTTTCGGGCTTTATAACCGATAAGCTTACGTCGTCGCAGCTGTGCGAAGTCGTGCGCGAGGAAGTAACCGACATCCCGGACGGAGCGTGCATAGTCGCGACCGGCCCGCTTACCAGCGACGCGCTGAGCGAAAAGATAGCCGCTCTGCCCGGCGTGAGCCAGCTCAACTTCTACGACGCGGCCGCGCCCGTGGTGTTTGCCGAGTCGCTTGACATGACCAAGGTGTTCCGTCAGTCGCGATACGACCGCGGCGACGACTACCTCAACTGCCCCATGACGCGCGAGGAGTACGACGCGTTTTACGATGCGCTCACGCACGCGGAGCTTGCGCCGCTGCATGGCTTTGACGAAAGGCCGCTGGATAAGACCGCCAATGTGTTTGAAGGCTGTCTCGCGGTGGAGATACTCGCGTCGCGCGGTTATGACACGCTGTGCTACGGGCCGCTGAAGCCGGTGGGTCTTAAAGATCCGCGCACCGGCAAGGAGCCGTTCGCTGTGGTTCAGCTCAGGCAGGATGACGCGGCGGGCACGCTGTATAACCTCGTCGGATTCCAGACGCGGCTTAAATTCGGCGAGCAGAAGCGCGTGTTCGGCATGATACCCGGACTGGAGAAGGCCGAGTTCGCGCGCTATGGCGTGATGCACCGCAATACCTACCTCAACTCGCCCGGCTTCTTAAACGAGCATTATCAGTGCATCGAGCGCCCCGATCTGTACTTCGCGGGCCAGATGACCGGTGTTGAGGGCTATGTCGAGTCGGCCGGTTCGGGACTGATGGCGGGGCTTTCGATGGCAAGGCAGATAATGGGACTGCCGCCGATCGACTTTACCGATAAAACCGCAATCGGCGCGATGGGTAAGTACATATC
>USEE01000363.1 GCA_900553645.1 uncultured Eubacteriales bacterium | reverse complement strand
CGGTGGGTCTTGCCACCAATATTCCCACGCATAACCTGGGCGAGGCCATCGACGCGGTGATCGCCGTGATGGATAATCCCAAGATCACGCTGGGCGAGGTCATGCAGGTGCTGCCCGCACCGGATTTCCCCACCGGCGGCCTGCTGCTCAACACCGAGGAAATCCGTAAGGCTTACGAAACCGGCCGTGGCCGGCTGTTGCTGCGCGCCAAGGTCGAAATCGAGGAGGCCAATGCGGGCAAGAAGAATCTAGTCATCACGGAGCTGCCCTATCAGGTCAATAAATCCGCGCTGCTGGAGAAGATTCTCAAGCTGTCGGAGGAGAAAAAGGGCATTCTTTCCGGAATTTCCGACATCCGCGACGAATCCGACCGCACCGGTATGCGCGCGGTGATCGAGCTCAAACGCGACGTCGATGCGCAGAAGGTGCTGGCGCATCTCTACCGCGTGTCCGACCTGCAAATCACTTTCGGCGTGAACATGGTCGCCATCGCGGACGGCAAGCCGCGCCAGCTGGGACTAAAGGACGCGCTGTACTACTTCATACGCCATCAGGAGGACGTTGTGCGCCGCCGCACCCAGTTCGATCTGGACAAGGCGCGCGCCCGCGAGCATATATTGCAGGGCCTGATTATCGCGGTTGACCAGCTCGACCGCGTGATCGCGCTGATACGCGCCAGCAAGAACCCCAAAGCCGCGCGCGAGGGCCTGATGAAGGAGTTTAACCTTACCGAAATTCAGGCACAGGCGATACTGGACATGCGTTTGCAGCGCCTGACTAATCTCGAAATACTGGAGCTGAGGCGCGAGTACAAGGAGATAGAAGCGCTAATCGGCAAGCTTGAGGGCATACTAAAGAGCGAAAAGAAGCTGCTAAAGGTAATCAAGGACGAGCTAGCCGACATCGCCGACAAGTACGGCGACGACCGGCGCACACAGTTCATACGCCCCGACGCGGAACTGCCCGCCGACGAGGAGGAAGCGCCCGCGCCCGATCCCACCACGGCAATACTGACGCGCGGCGGCTTCTTCAAGCGTATGCCGCGCAAGCAGTTCGATAAGCTGATGGCGCAGGAGGACGCGGACAGACCCGCGTACCTGTTCGACACCGACACGGCGGGCAAGCTGCTGTGCTTTACCGACAGGGGCAACTGCTTCACGCTGCCGGTAAGCTCGATACCCGACGTGAAGCCCAGCCAGCGCGGCAGTGCGCCGGGCGGCTTGCTCGCGGGGCTGGAAAGCGGCGAGAACATAGTGGGCGTTATGGAACTGCCCGCAAAGCTGGAGGGTCACATGCTGCTTACCACGCGGCAGGGCATGGTTAAGCGCACCGAGCTGAGTCAGTTTTCGGTACGCGGCGCGAAGTTCGCGGCGATAAAGCTGCGCGAGGGCGATTCGCTTATCGCCGTGCGCAGACTGGGCAGTGAAAAGAACCTGCTCATGATTACGGCGCACGGCATGTCGATTGCGTTTACGCTGGACGAGGTAAATGTGACCGGCCGCGTGGGCATGGGCGTGCGCGGCATATCGCTGGGCGCGGGCGACGAGTGCATAGCGGCCCTGCCGTTTGACCCGGAGGGCGAGGTGCTGCTGATAAGCGACTGCGGCTACATGAAGCGCTGCCTGTTGGTGGACTTCGACATGCAGTCGCGCGGCGGCAAGGGCACAAAGTGCTTTGCGCTGCTAAAGAGCGGCGCAAACGGCTCTCGGCTGGTCGGCGCGCTCCCGGTGCGCCTGCCTTACGACTTTACAGTAACCCAGCAGCGTTCAGGCGACACAAAGCTGAATACCGAGGAAATAAAGATAGAAAGCCGCGCCGCCAAGGGCACGCCGTATGTGGCCGCGACCGGCATGGACCCGATAACCGAGGTAAGACCGATAATCGCATAATGGTCAAAAAGGGCAAGGCGCAGACTGTGTTTAGCGGTCTGCGCTTTGTCTTACTTATTTCAGTGCGGCTAAGGTAGGTAAAGCTGTCACGCGGTGAATGAAATGTCCGCGCTTGCGGCGATTATCCACTACATGCACTTCTTTGCAGGCAAATCCCCGCATTTCGTGGAGAGCCGTCATTT
>USEE01000362.1 GCA_900553645.1 uncultured Eubacteriales bacterium | reverse complement strand
GCGAAGGATCCTGGAAAGAACAATCCCACCGGCGGTGCAAACGGTACCGTTCCCGGGACCATGCGGAGCTATTCCTCCGTGCAGAGCACGATGCTGACCCAGTATGGTCAGGCCGTGGAATCGGGAATCTGGGAATACCGCGAAAATGTCATCCTGCCGGCGTTGCTCGCCCGCTTTACGGACGCGCAGGTCATACTGATAAACACCGACATGACGCTAATAACGCGCCAGACGCTGCGCAACCGCAGGCTGACCGTGACGCGCGCGGTGGAGGGAAGCTCGGCCATTGAAGACGCGTCCACCGCCGCTTCATCGGATCAGTCGGATACATCCTCCGAAGCGGCGGAGGCGCTGCCCGACGGCGCGCAGATACTCAGTGCCATAGATTATGAGCTGGTGTCGCGCGTACTGGCAGGCAATACCGTGTCCGACGTGCGGCAGTTTGATTTTATGGAGGGCACATGGGCGTTCGCGGGCACTCCGATAATGTCGGGCAGCCGCGTTGACGGCGCGGTGCTGCTGTGTCAGCCGCTTTCGCAGATAAGCGATATATCGCGCAATATATCCTTTATCATGCTGATTGCGGTTTCGGTCACGACCGTGTTCGCGATAATACTTTCGCTGCTGCTGACCCAGCGCACGGTTCAGCCTATCGCCGCAATGACGCGCACGGCGCTGCGCATGGCGAGCGGCAATTACGGCGAACGCGTAACCATACCCACCACTGCCGAAATTGCGCAATTGGGCGAATCGCTCAACCTGCTTTCGGGCAACCTCAGCACGACCATACGCTCGCTCAATCAGGAAAAGGTCAAAATGGAGCTGGTGCTTTCGGGCATAGGCGAAGGCATACTCGCAGTCAATCAGTTGGGCAAGATGGTTCACTGCAACGACGCGGCGGTGAAGCTGCTTGAATTGCAGGAAGACGACGCGCAGCTGGACGTATACCAGCTTACCGAGCGCAGTCCGCTGATAGGTATGCTGATACAGGTGCTCGAAACCGGCGAGGGCCTGAGCGGCGGCTGGAAAAACGGCGCGGGCCAGTCGGTCGCGGCGACTGTCTCCCCCATACGCATGGGCGACGATCTGATGGGCGCGGTAGGACTGGTGCGCGACGTGAGCGAAGCCGAGCGGTTGGAGCAGCTAAGGCGCGACTATGTGGCCAACATATCGCACGAACTGCGCACGCCGCTGACAGGCATACGCGGCATGGTGGAGCCGCTTATCGACGGCGTATACGAAACCGAGCAGGAAAAGCAGGAGTGCTATCAGATAATATATCAGGAAACGCGCAGGTTGGAGCGGCTCATAACCGACATGCTGGACATAAGTCGGCTGCAGGACGGCCGCATACACATCGAGCTTGAGGAAATGCAGATACACGGCATACTCGAGGCGGCGGCGCGCCGTCTGGAGCGCCGCGCGTCCGACGAGGGCGTGCGCCTGCGCGTGGAGCCCGGCCCCGACCCGGTCGTACTGGGCAACGAGGACAGGATCATGCAGGTGCTTATAATCCTTATCGACAACGCGCTCAAGTTCACTCCGTCCGGCGGTTCGGTAACGCTGCGCACGCGCATTGCGGATGGGATGCTGTGGATCTCGGTGCGCGACACGGGCGCGGGCATTGCCAAGGACGATCTGCCCTACATATTCGAGCGGTTCTACAAGGCCGACAAGTCGCGCATGGAAACGCGCGGCACGGGCTTGGGACTGGCTATTGCAAGGCTGGTAGTTGAGCTTATGGGCGGCACGATATGGTGCGAAAGCGAAGTCGGGCGCGGCTCGTCGTTCGAGTTCTCGGTACAGTTGGCTCAAGCCGAGGATGCGGCGGAAGCAGACTTGCCTAATGCTCTGCCTGAACCCGACGCTAAGGCCGTTCATGAAGCGATCAATAATGGCGATGTTAAGGCAGTCAATGCTGCTGACAAGCCTAAACCTGCCCCATCCCTTGCCGAGTCAGGCGACGTTCCCGAGTCGGTAAAGGCTCAGGCACAGATACGCGAGGTTGCGGCGGCAGCGGGCGTTGAGGATGAGAATATCGAGTTTGACGAGCTGCTGGAAATGCTCCTGAAC
>USEE01000361.1 GCA_900553645.1 uncultured Eubacteriales bacterium | reverse complement strand
GTATGCTGCTGATAGTCGTGGGTGCGGCACGGCCCGCGCTTACGCTGGCGGCGGCGTATATTTCATATAATATATGCGCGGCGATTGCACAGGCGCTGGGCGGTGACAAGCTGGATGATATGTGCATGGGGCTGGCAAAGACATTGCGCACGCTGACCGTGGCGGTCGTGGGCACGGCGGCAATTATGATAATGCTGATTGGTTCGCTGGGCACGGCGGCGCGCAGTCTGATGGCGGCGTGAAGTAAGGGGGAGTGCGTATGGACTTGCGCGCGGCAGTGGTAATGCCGGTCGCGGTGGGCGCGATAATGTGGATAATGGATATGCTGCTTCCGGACGGCAAGATTGCGCGCACTGCGGGCGCAGTGGCGGGCATAATTGTGATGCAGGCGTTAATAACGCCGCTGCTGGCATGGCTGAGCCCCGCGCCCGACGAAGCCGACGCGGGCATTGGCGTTGAACAGGTGCTTACCGATAATCAAAACGGCGACTGAACGCGCGGGGAGGTGCATTCATGGCGGGCAGGTTTTCGCTGGGCGGGCGCGCATGGCTGATAATCGCGATACCGCTGGCGGCGGCGCTGATTATGCTGGCGGTAAGTCAGGCGGGCGAGGTGGGTGCCGATTCGGGCATGACTGACGTCGAGACGCGCCTGAGCGCAACACTATCCCAAATAGAGGGCGCGGGCAGCGTGCGCGCGATGGTGCTGATGGACGAAACCGCGGGCGCGTTCGGCGAAAAGGGGGCGCCAAAGGTCAGCGGGGTAATAATCGTCGCCAGCGGCGCATATGATCTGGGTGTGCGATTGCGCCTGCAGCAGGCGGTAACGACGCTGTTTTCGCTGGACGCGGATCGCGTGGAGGTATTTTCCGGGCGGGAGGAGAGAATTGAATGAGAAACTGGGCGTTTCTGCTTAACGACCGGGCGCAGCGCGTGCGCACGGCGATAGTGCTTGCAGCCACGACGCTAATGATTGCGGCGATTATGGTCAGCCTGAAGCAAATGCCGCGCGCCGCCGATGCGCAGGTTTACGCGTCGGTTAAGGCGGATACCACGTCAAATGCCTTGACCGAAGATACAGAAGACGCGCTCGCGGCGTTCGCGACCGACCGCACTGCCAGCCGCATCGCGCAGTTCGAGGCGCTTGACCGCATGATCGATGCGGGCGGCGCGCACAGCGACGAGGCCGCCGCACAAAAGCTGAAACTGGTGGACTTTATGGAGGACGAAACCACCGTCGAGGGCGTACTGCGCGCGCAGGGCTTTAAGGACGCGATATGCACCGTGCATGACGACAGCTGTAACGTGATGGTGCGCGCGGCCTCGCTTACCGACGCGCAGAGCGCACAGATTTTATCCGTCGCCAGCGCTCAGACTGGGCTTTCACCTGCAAATATCAAAATTATTCCCGTTCCGTGAGGTTAAAATAACCTGAGGGGTTTGAATGTGGAGCCGAAATCTGTTATAATGCTGATAGACAAGGAGGTGTTAACGCTTGAGTGAAAATCTTACTACCAATGTCGAGCTGGATTCTACGGCTAACGGCACGGTCAGTTTTGCCACGGATGTAGTGGCCACGATAGCGGGCCTGGCGGCGACGGAAGTCGAAGGCGTTGCCGCGATGATAAATAACGGCAATCTGGGACTGGTGGACATGCTGCGCAAGAATCAGGGCAATCGCACCATGACGCGCGGCGTTAAGGTGGAAATAAACGGCAATCAGGTGCGCGTGCAGCTGAACGTCACCGTCGATTACGGTTCGCCCGTGCCCACCGTGGCGCGCGAGATACAGGACAATGTTAAAAAGGCCATCGAGACCATGACCGGCCTTGAGGTGCCTGAAATCAACATCTATGTTCAGGGCATAAGCTTTGAAAAGGAAAACCGCGCGGCCGCCGAGCTGGAGCAGAAGCAGCGCGCGGCGCTGAACGCGGCCAAGGTCGAACGCCTGAACCACGGCGAAGAGACTAAGCCTGAACCCAAGGCTGAGGAAAAGTCCGAGCAGCCCGCCGCAGAGGAACCCGCTGAAGGCGAAAAGCGCCGTTCGTGGTTCAGCCTGCGCCGACGCGAGGATGGCAAGGACGAGGAGCAGCCGACCGAGGAAAAGCCTGCGGAACAGCCTGAAAC
>USEE01000360.1 GCA_900553645.1 uncultured Eubacteriales bacterium | reverse complement strand
CTGCTCGAGGATATGCTGCGCAGCGCAGTGCCGGTTAAGGAAGTCATGAAGCTGCCCGTGGGCGCGGTAATCGGCGTTCACGTCGGCCCGGGACTAATCGCGGTGTGCTTCCTTGGAAAGCCCCGCACAGTTTGATTTTTTCGCAATTATTTTAGCCGCCTTTTCCGGGCGGCCTTTTTTATGCGCAGGCGCGGGCGCACTCCCTCACCTGCCCCAGCGCATCCATGCGCGCCGCGCGGCTCAGCGGCTTAAATCCCCACGCATTTTGAGCCAGCTCGGCACAGCGGGCGCTTATGTCGAAACCGCTTACGATGTATGCACCATGTGCCTGAAAGCTGTTCATTATCGGAGAAGTTACGTCGCGGCTGTTCAGGGCTATGTACGTGTTGCAGCTTATGTTCATATCCTCCGGGAGCGTATTGTCATCGCTCGCATTGATGAGTATGTCGCATTCGCCCGCGAGATTTGATTTGCCCGGCAAAAGCAGCTCAAACTCATCTTCCGCACTCAGCATACCGCAGACGCGGCGTTCTGCCTCAGCATCGTTTACAGCCATTCTCACATCCGCGTCGATGTCAAGCAGCGCGCGCGCCGCACACGCCGCCAGCGCGCCTGAGCCGAGTATCGTCGCCTGTCTGCCCGCACAGCCCGCAGCGCGCATTTCCTCGCGCAGTGCGCGCGGCAGCAACAGATGGCCGACCCGCGCGCCCAGCCTTGACACCGACACCGTGTCCACCATCCCCATGCGCGCCGCCAGCGCGTCGTTTTCGTCGGTCAGCTCAAACGCACGCACACTCAGCGGCATGTCAAAGTACAGTCCGCTTAGCTCCGCACCCACGCACTTCATCAGCTCAGTCATATCTGCCTTACCCGCGTTTATGGGCAGAAGCGTCGCGCAGTCGCCGCGCATGGCGAACAGCGCGTTGTGTATCGCGGGCAGCCAGCCTGCGCCGCCATTGGCGCTGACCGCGCCGTAAAGGTGAGTATATGTATCAATCGGCGTATACATAGACCGTGTACCTCTTTCTTATAAAGTGTTTCGATATTTTATTATCGGGGATTGACATCGCTCCCGCGCAATGTATAATATAGGTGAATCCAATACGCTGGAGGGTAAACGAATGCTTAATGTTGCTATGCTTAGCAAATGGCACGTTCACGCCGCGGGCTACGCGCGCGAGCTGATGGCCATGGACGATGTAAACGTAACCTGCATATGGGACGAGGACGCCGAGCGCGGCGCCGCCTGGGCCAAGGAACTGGGCGTGGCGTTCGAGGCCGATCTTGACGAGCTACTGCGCCGTCCGGACGTGGACGCGGTCGCCGTAAACTGCCCCACCGCAATGCACCCCGAGGTCATTATAAAGGCCGCGCGCGCGGGCAAGCACATATTTACCGAAAAAGTGTTGGCGCTGACCGTGCGCGAATGCGACGAGATCGCCAAGGCCATAAACGAAGCGGGCGTAAAGTTCTGCATATCCTTCCCGCAGCGCTGCTGGGGCCGCAATAAGTACATAAAGCACATGGTCGAAAGCGGCGCGCTGGGCCAGGTTACCGTAATGCGCGCGCGCGACGCGCACGACGGCTCGCTGCGCAACTGGCTGCCCGATTACTGGTACGACCGCGACATGACCGGCGGCGGCGCAATGATGGATCTGGGCGCGCATCCCATGTATCTGGCGAGCTGGATGATGGGCCGCCCGCGCCGCATACAGTCCATGTTCAACAACATAACCAACCGCGCGGTCGAGGATAACTCCGTCTGCACAATAGAGTTTGAAAACGGCGCGATCGTCATTTCCGAAACCAGCCTCGTCGCGCCCATGAACCCCAAGCTGGTCGAGGTTTACGGCACCAAGGGCGTCATAATATGTCAGGACAGCGACATAAAGGTGCGTCTGGCGGGTCAGGAGGGCTTCTCCGTGCCAGAACTGCCCGAAAACGACCCCGCGCCCATACGCCAGTGGGTCGAAGGCGTGCTGTACGGCAAGGAGATACCGTTCGATCTCAAGGCCGCGCGCGACCTGACCGAACTGATGGAAAACGCCTACATCGCCGACGGCACCGGCCACGAGGTCTTCTTCAAGAAGTAAACTTCGCTTGAGGCGCTCATTGCCCCGCTCCGCTTAATTG
>USEE01000359.1 GCA_900553645.1 uncultured Eubacteriales bacterium | reverse complement strand
CTGCCGCCGCTGGACGGCTATCATGTGCTTAACGATGTAATACTTAAACGCCCGCTGTTCGCAACGCAAAAGCAGGCGCAGATAGGCCAGGGCGTAATGCTGCTTTTGATAGTTACGGGCTTGCTGGATAAGTACATATCCTTCTGCGTGGGCGGCAGTTACTCCGGATTGTGGGGCGGCCTGTTCTGGATATTCAAAAACATCGCTGAGAAATTTATTTAGGAGCGGATATGGCTTATAAAGTATCGCTCAAGGACTTCGAAGGGCCGCTCGATCTGCTGCTGACACTGATCGGTAAGGCTAAAATCGATATTAAGGACATATTCGTGTCCGAAATAACCGAACAGTACCTCGGCTATATGGACCAGCTGAGCGAACTCGATATGGACTCCGCCAGCGAATTCATCGCAATGGCCGCAACGCTGCTCGAAATCAAGTCGCGCTCCATGCTGCCTAAACCCCAGCCCGCCGCTGAGGGCGAGGAGACGCCCGAGGAAGAACTGGTGCGCAGGCTGGAGGAATACAAGGCGATCAAAGAGGCGTGCGGCCGTATGCAGGCATTGGAAGCCGCCGCGCGCGCAATGCTGACTAAGCTCCCCGAGGAATACCCGCTGCCGCCCAAGACATACGAGCTGACCGGACTGTCGCTGGACGGCCTGACAAACGCGATAAGGGCACTGCTCGAACGCGTGGAGCGCGAACAGGAGCAAAGCGGTAAGTCGGTCGAACGCCGCATACGCCGCGACGACTTCAACGTGGCCGCGTGCGTGTACCGCATACAGAAGCGGCTCAGGCGCGGGCCGGTCGCGTTCTTCGACCTGTTTTCGCCCAATCCGTCGCGCGGCGAGATAATATCCGTGTTCCTCGCGCTGCTGGAGCTGGTTCGCCTCAGCCGCGCAGCCGTGTATCAGCAGGAGCTGTTCTCGGACATAGTAATCATGCCCGTCGCGGGCGGCACGGACGATCAGCAGGACGCGCCCTAAACAAACCTTACCCGTAAACTGCGGAGGATATATTGATGGAAAAGACCGAGGCGGCTTCGATAATAGAGGCCATACTCTTCGTTTCGGGCGACCCGGTGGACAGCCGCGCAATCGCGCAGGCGCTCTTAATAACCGAGGACGAGGTGGGCGCGGCGCTTGACGAGCTGGGCTCGCGGCTGGACTACGAGCGGCGCGGACTGCATCTGCGTAGGTTCGGCTCCAAGGCACAGCTGAGCATACGCGCCGAATACGCCGAGTACGTGGAACGCCTGCTCCAGCCGGTGCAGAAGCAGACGCTCAGTCAGGCGGCACTTGAAACCCTTGCGATAATCGCCTATCGACAGCCGATAACAAGACTTGAGGTCGAGGAGATTCGCGGCGTAAAGTGCGACTATTCGATACAAATGCTGTGCTCAAGGGAGCTTATAGCCGAGGTGGGGCGCAAGGACACGATCGGCCACCCGATACTGTATGGCACGACCGACGCGTTTTTGGCGCACTTTGGCATAAAGTCGCTGGACGAGCTGCCCGCGCTGGACATAGCCCGCGCCGAGGAAGCCGACGATGATATGCCTATATAATGGAGGTTATTGATGGAAAAGAGAGAGGCGCTTTACGGCAGGCTGAATAAATGGCTGCTAGTCGCGTTCATCGCGATAAACTATGGCATGGGCATATGGAACGTTGTGCGCGGCGATACGTTCCATTATGTGCTGGCGTTCTCGTCGGTGCTGTTCGTGCCGGTGGTGTGGCTGTTCTATAAGCTGTTTAAGCTAAAGCCGGTCAACCAGCTGGGCACCATAATATTTACCTTTATATTTTTAGCCTATACAATTGGCGAGGTGCTGGCGGGCTACTATTGGATTCCGCATTTTGATAAGGTGTGCCACGCGCTCAGCGGCACATTTACCGGCATACTTGGCATAATCATGTACTACGTGCTAAAGCCCGGCCGCCGCATGGAGCGCGGCGACTTTGCGGCGTGCACGGTGTTCATGCTGTGCTTCGCGATGGCGATCGCGGGCATGTGGGAGATCGGCGAGTTTACGATCAGCCTCGTTACCGACCTCGACCCGCAATGGGTGGAGGGCACGGGAGTGACCGATACTATGACCGACATGATAGCATGTCTCATAGGCGCGCTGGCGCTCATTCCGTCGC
>USEE01000358.1 GCA_900553645.1 uncultured Eubacteriales bacterium | reverse complement strand
CCATATTAAGGCTGCCGGGAAGGAAACTGCATGAACGGCGAAAAGAAACTCAGCGCGCTGATACTGATGGCGCTGCTTGCGTGCGTGATTTTTGCGGGATGCTCGGCAAAGAACGATCAGATTGTCGGACTGGATGAAACGACGTGGGATTTGAGCGGCGCTGAACCGGAGTATCTGACTGAATGGCCTGAAAATGCCTTTACCGAAAAGATCGCCAGGCCGCAAAGCGGGACGGTGAATTACGTGCTGGATTACAGCGATTCCGAGCGGTATGCGATATTTGTAAATGACATTTCGACCGAGGAATCTGATAAGTATGTTAAGGAGCTGAAAGCCGCGGGGTATTCCGAAGTGCACTCGGATAGGAACAGCGCGTCCGTCGGAATGATACTGGAGCGCGATGACGCGTATCTTAGCATTTCGTACTCTGAGGGTGTGCTGGGAGTTATGATAGTGCTGAAAGAAAATGTTAATTGACGATAGTTCTGCTAAAATCAAAGCCGCATAGATATGTAACCACCCGCCGTACCAAAGCGCAGGAAAAAAGCAGCGTATCGTTTCACGCGCGCCATACTTCACGGCGCGCACGAACAAGCAGCGCCGCTTCATAAGAAAGCAAAGAAACGAATATAACCGGTTTCTTTTCCTTTCTTTGGTACTTTCTTTCCTTTTCTTTTCCTAAAGAAAAGGAAAGAAAGTACGCCCCCGTCGTCACCACGTTAACCCTGCGATCAGTTGTGCGGCTAGTTCGATTTTGTAGGGCATTCGGTTTAGCTTGGCGAATTCTTCGCGCGTGTGCGCGCCTGCGCCCTCCATGCCTAGGCCGTCCAGGACGGGCGCGCCTGCTGCGGCGGCTATGGAGATGTCGCCGGCACCGCCCGTCTGTTCGAGAGTGGCCGTCTCGCCTAAGTTGGACGCAATTTCGCGCGCCATGTTGTATAAACACTGACTGCCCGCGCTGAGCTTGGCCGCCGGGTGCGATGGGCCGAATGTAAGCTCGGTCGTGCAGCCCTCTATGCCCGGCTCGGCACAGATGGATTTTATCTTGTCGGCGATTTCCTGCTTGTACGCCATGTCAAAGTAGCGGTACTCGCAGTGCGCCTCCGCATAGTCCGCAACCACGTTCTCCGCAGTGCCGCCGGTTATGCTGCCTACGTTTATCGATATGTCGCGCGCATCGTCGCGTAAAGTGTATAGCCGCTCCACACGATGGCATATCTCCTGTATCGCACTGTGGCAGGACTTGTATACCATGCCCGCGTGACCGCGTACGCCGCGGCACTTTATCGTGAACGACGAAACGCCCTTGCGCTCGCATACCAGCGCACCGCTTGGCCGCGCCGGTTCAAAGCTCAGACATGCAGATGCAGTTTTCGCGCTTTCAGTTATAAGCTCCTGACTGGACGGCGAACCCAATTCTTCGTCCGGGTCGATCAGTATCTGTAAGGTATACTTGTCCTTGTCCACGCCGGGAAGCGCCTTCTCCAATGCGCAGAGCATGATTGCAATGCCGCCCTTCATATCCATAACGCCCGAACCGTAAGCCGTGTCGCCTTCAATGCGGAAAGGCATGAAGTCGTGGCGCGGGAATACAGTGTCCATGTGACCTATCAGCATTATCTTCTTCGGGCCGTGGCCGTATGCGGCCTCGATTATCGTGGGCTTGCCGGGCGCGCGGTGCGGCTTCAGCTCAAAGCCCAAAGACTGTATATCGTCAAGTATTACCTCGGCCAGCGCGTTAACGTCGTCAATATCAACCGAACCGCTGGGCATGGATACGTATTTTTCAAGCAGTTTAAGTGCGTCCATAAAGTCATGCTCCTTTCAAATGTGCCTTAAAATAATAAACCTCCCGGCGTGCCGCGCCATATAACTTCGATAGCTGAATGACCGACACGCCGAAAGGTTTTCAAGTGATTTAAGTATCGTAAGGCGATATCACAGCACCTTGCGCAGGAAGTCCTGCGTGCGCTTCTCGCGCGGCGCGCCGAATATCTGCGCGGGCGTGCCTTCCTCCACGATTACGCCGCCGTCCATGAACAGCACGCGGTCGCCTACCTCGCGCGCAAAGCCCATCTCGTGCGTGACCACGATCATGGTCATGCCGCCCAGCGCCAGATTCTTCATTACGTCCAATACCTCGCCTACCATCTCGGGGTCGAGCGCGCTCGTCGGCTCGTCAAAAA
>USEE01000357.1 GCA_900553645.1 uncultured Eubacteriales bacterium | reverse complement strand
GCACCCAATGCTTATGCGAGGATGCGGACTTGGTTTCAGCTTTGTTTTTTTGCGTATATTCGGGCGAATATACAGGTATATTTACGCGGCGGGCTTATCGAGCTGGCTCATGGCGCGCCTGAACTGCACGGTAAACAGTATCGCCGTCGTGGTCACGGCCAGCAGGTCGGCCACAGGTTCGGCCAGGAACACCGCCGTGGTCTTGTCGGCCATGAACGAGGGCAGTATGTATATCAGCGGTACCAGCAGTATTATCTTGCGCAAAAGCGCCAGAAACAGCGAGCACTTGGCATTGCCCAGCGCAATAAACGTCTGCTGGCACGCGATCTGCACGCCCAGCATCAGACCCATCGCCATGTATATGCGCAGTGCGCGCGACGCAAACTCGATCAGATCCGGTTCGCTGTTGAATATCTTGACGAACACCTGCGGCACAAGCTCCACCGCCGCCCACAGCGCAAACGAATACGTCACGCAGCATATCAGCAACAGCTTAAACGCCTTGCGCACGCGATCGGCGTTGCGCGCGCCGTAGTTATAGCTGACGATGGGCTGCGCGCCCTGAGTAAAGCCCGACAGCGGCAGCATCGCAAGCTGCATTACGCTGGTGAGTATGGTCATCGCGGCCACGGCCAGATCGTCGCCGTACTTGAGCAGCGACGTATTGAAGCACACTGCGATGAGACTTTCAGTGGACTGCATTATGAACGGCGCAAGGCCCAGCGCTACGCTGGGGCCGACTATCTTCCAATCGATTTTTAGGTTTTCGCGACGTATGCGCAGTGTCGTGCGCTTGCCGGTTAAAAAGCGCAGTATCCATATCATAGATACGCACTGCGATATGATGGTCGCCAACGCCGCGCCCTTAACGCCCATGCCGAATGTGAATATGAACAGCGGATCGAGCGCGATGTTTATTACCGCACCGATTACGACCGTAAGCATACTTTCACGCGAAAAGCCCTGAGCGGTTATAAATGCGTTCAGACCCAGCGTGAGCTGCACAAACAGCGTACCCAGCGCGTATATGCGCATATAGTCAAGCGCGTATCCGATCGTATTTTCGCTTGCACCAAAGGCCATGAGCAGCGGCTCTGCAACCGCAAGCATAATCGCGGTCAGCGTAATTGCTATTATTGTAAGCAGCGTCGTCGAATTGCCCAGCGTACGCTAGGCGGTATTAATATCACCCTTGCCCAGTGCAATCGACGCGCGCGAGGCCGAGCCCATGCTGACCAGCGCCGCAAACGCCGATATTACCAGTATCAGCGGCATACATACGCCCATGCCGGTCAACGCCAGCTTGCCGGTGCCCTCCATATGACCAATGTACATGCGGTCCACCATGTTGTACAGCATATTGATAAGCTGTGCGGTTATCGCAGGTATGCTGAGCTTTGCAAGCAGCCTGCCCACGCTCATTGTGCCCAGCTGCTCGGTATCCTTTGCCTGCAATGTGAACGCCTCCTTGACACCCGCCCGCAGCGGGAGTATAATATTTTCACATAACAGTATATTGTCAAACGGTTTTTATTTCAACCATTGGAGGTTACGAATATATGAATAATGGCACACTCGTAACGTCGATCATAAAGTCTACCCGGCGCGTACGCGACCAGTACGACGCGGCCATATCGCGCGCGGCGCATCAGTGCGGCATAACCCGCCCCGAGGCGGACGTGCTTCTGTTTTTGTACAACAATCCCACGCTCAACACGGCGCGCGACATCGTTTACTATCGCGGCTTTTCAAAGGCGTATGTGTCCAAGGCGGTCGATCCGCTCATCCGTCAGGGCATGATAGACATGACCACTGACCCGTCCGACCGGCGGCGGCAGCTGCTTTCGATAAGCGGCGGCGCGGAAATCGCGGAAAAGCTGCGCACGGCGCAGGCCGCCTTTCTAAGCGCGCTCACCGAAGGCATACCTCAGTCCGAGCTGGACTGCTTCATGGCGGTCAACGAGGCCATGTGCAAAAATGCCGAACGTATCGGCGAATGACTTCCCCTGCTGCAATACCAATGCCGATAGCCCAATGCGGACTATCGGCATTGATTATATAATTTTTCAGTCAGGCAAATAGCGCTTCTTATGCTTCGTTCACATTTGCTTATGCAAAGGCAAAATGACACGGCTCATTCATCGGCCTAGAGTGTGTCTCAAGCGGGACAATCCGCAAGTTCGAGCAGATTTTGTGTCAGT
>USEE01000356.1 GCA_900553645.1 uncultured Eubacteriales bacterium | reverse complement strand
TCATTATGCGCTTTATTCTGCCCGACACCTCGCCCGCCGACGCAAAGTCGCCCGCCGCGACCGGGTATACTTCGTTAAAACCAGCGATGCGTTCCATTCTATTGGCCTCACTTCTTGCCGGGGCCGCCGGGCAGCCCGTTTTGATACAGTATTCCGCACGCCACGTACAGCGTGTGATGCGTGGACATGATGCACATGTCGCGTTCTACCGCCATATCGATTATGTCGGGTGTGGGGCGCTTGCCGCGCACGAACACCACGCACGCCACGTCCAGCATTTCAGCGGTGCGCACGACGTGCGGATTTGTAAGGCCGGTAAGCAGCACCGTGTGATCCTTCACAAATGCCAGCACGTCGCTCATCAGGTCGGAGCCGCACGCCGAGCGGATCTCCACATCCATTAGATCTTCGCCGCACATTATGTCGGCATCGAGCAGCCGGGCAATATCCGAGATTTTCATTGGCATCATCCTTTTTTTAGAAGCTGTGTGCCCTAGGCGGATGCTGCGGGCTGAATAAGCATTTTCATAAACTGAACATGCCTTTGCATTAGGTCGATTACATTATACTTTATTTTAGCAGAAAAAGCCATAGTATTTTGAGAACTTTGTTGATTTATTGCATCGCAGGCGGCGCGTGCGGCGCTTAGTTCGCTCAGTATTCCGCTCGTCGCGGCATGTGTGCGCCCGTTCAGGGCAGTTTCGAGATTGTTGCGCGCGTCCTCGGCAGTATCGCCGACGTCTCTTACTGCGCCGCGTGCGTCGTCCACGCTCAGCGTGCCCTTGTCCAGCTCCAGTGCGATCTGGCTGAGGCGGCTTATCGCGTTAAGCGACGTTTCATGCCCGGCGCGTATCGCAGAGATAAGCGAAGGTTCTGCCTTAACGCGCAATTCCACGCGCGGCGCGGATACCGTGTAGACATACGTGTCAATGCCCTGCGCGGTGAGATTTGCGCATACCTTGTCCGCGTCGGCGCGCGACTCATACGCCGCGCCTATCGCCCGGTTGCGCGTATCGGTCAGCACGTACCCGGCCGCGCCGCGCGATACGTAGCTTTCGGTAAGCGCCCGCGCGTCCGCGTCGTTGTCGAACGCGCCGAACTGTATCGCGTAAAACGAATATGCATCCAGCACGATGGTTTCGGTCTGCACGCTTTCGGGCGCGGCAGTGGGCGAGGTGTGCGCAGGCTGCACATAGCCGCGCGACATGCGCCCGGCGGCATACGTGCCCGCGGCGGCTATGACTATTACAAGCAGGATATATGGCGCGCGCGGATGGCCGCGTCGGCAGTATCGGCGTTTCATTGGACAGGACACCTCCGCATTCTTTTGCTTAAATCATATGAGCGCAATAAAAGTAAATGACACAGCGCGGCGGTATGGCGGCAAAACGAAATTTTGACGGCGCGAATATGCGGATTTGGCGAAGGGCTTTAATCTTTTTAAAATATGTGGTATCATCATATAAAACGGCATAAGGCACGGAGGCGGCAGGGATGAAATATCATATAGATACAATACCCGTATGGGACGCGTACAAGCGCGGCAGCGAATGCCCGCTGTGCGATATTAAGCAGCACAACGAGCAGGAATACCTGGACGTATTCATGGGCGCGTCGGTAATGGAGCCGTCCCGCCGCGTGGAGGTGAATGAGCGCGGCTTCTGCGCGCGGCACCTGCACCTGATGTTCGGCAACGGCAACCGGCTGGGGCTGGCGCTGATGGCGCACACGCACCTTAAAGAGACTATGGGTAAGCTGGAGGAGATCAACAAGGCCGCGCTTTCGTGCGCGGGCGACGACGCGCGCAAGCCCGCGCCCGCCAGATTGCTCGGGCGTGCAACCAAGTCATCGGCCTCGCTCAAGGGCATAGAGGGTCAGGCCGAGCGCGCCGCACAGACCGCACAGACCTGTCTGTTCTGCGAAAAGCTGGACGAGACTATGCAGCGCTATGTTCATACGCTGATCTACATGTGGAAGCATGAAACCGAGTTCAAGCACGCCTTCGCGGACAGCAAGGGTTTGTGCCTTGAGCATTATGCTCAGGTGATGGGCGCGGCGAGCGAGCAGCTGTCTGGCAAGGAGCTGGAGGAATTCATACGCACGCTGACCGAGGTTGAGCAGAAGAACCTCGAACGTATCGAAAAGGAAATTGAGTGGTTCACGCTCAAGTTCGACTACCGAAACGCCGACAAGCCCTGGGG
>USEE01000355.1 GCA_900553645.1 uncultured Eubacteriales bacterium | reverse complement strand
GGCGGCGTGGCGTTTTATGACGGCGTAAAGGAGACCCCCGGCATCACCGAGCAGCGCCGCTGGTATGACGCGATCGAAAACGACACCGATCCCGTGGTTCTGCCCGAGCAGGCCTGCGTGGTGTCCGAGATACTGGAGGCCATTTACACCTCCGCGCGCACCGGCAAGCCCGTATACTTCGACTAATCAATACGCCCGCTCAGGCGAGCGATAAAGCAAGAGCCTGCCTGAAAACGGCGGGCTTATTTGCGCATATTCTGCGCAGCTTGACGAAATTTTGAAAAACATTGCGCATTGCGTGCCCGGCACTGCTTGAAAATATGCGCATGGTGTTGTATACTTTAATCGGATAATTACAGCCGCGCACTGCGGCTGCTGATACGGAGGAATAAAATTATGGCACTGACGCTAGGCATTATCGGCTATGGTTACATGGGGCATTGGCACCTGCGCAACGCTCCCCGCGTAGAAGGAGTGTCCGTGGTCGCCGCATACGATATTGACCCTGAAAAGGTACAGCTGGCCCGCGACGAGGGTCTGGAGGCGTTCTCGTCTCTTAACGAGTTCCTTGCCAGCGACAAGATAAACACTGTGCTGGTATCTACCCCCAACGATACCCACTGCGCGCTTGCCTGCGCCGCGATGAAGGCCGGCAAGAACGTTATCGTTGAAAAGCCCGTCGCGATGGACGGCGCTCAGGCCGAGCTTATGGCGCGCACCGCCCAGCAGTGCGGCGTTATATTTACAGTGCACCAGAACCGCCGCTGGGATAAGGACTACAAGATCGCCAGCCAGATAGTAAACGACGGCATGGTGGGCAAGGTGTATTCGGTGCAGTCCCGCCTGCACGGCAGCCGCGGCGCCATGTTCGGCTGGCGCGCCGAGCCGGAGCACGGCGGCGGAATGATCTTCGATTGGGGCGTACACTTCACCGACCAGATCATGAACCTGTTCGGCTTCGACAGCATAAAGAGCGTGTTCTGCAAAATGGTCAACGTTAAGACCGAGGATGTTGAGGACTACTTCTTCCTCGTATACGACCTGAAGAACGGTATGCATGTTCAGATGGAAATCGGCACATGGGTGCTCAACCCGCTGCCCCGCTGGATGATACTGGGCGATCTGGGCACCGCCTACATCAACGACTTCTCCCGCAACGGCAAGATCATCAAGATCGAAAAGTCCGCCGAGCACAGCGAAGCCGTCGTGACCGGCGAAGGCACGCCTACCCGCACGTTCGCGCCGCGTCCCGCCGATGAGGTCATGACGTTCGAACTGCCCGATACTCCCACCGACCTGCGCGAGTACTATGCAAACCTGCGCGACGCTATCGAGGGCAAGTGCGAGCCCATCGTAAAGCCCTGCCAGGTCTGCGCGGTAATGCACGTGCTGGACTGCGCGTTCGAGTCCGCGCGCACCGGCAAGCAGGTAATGATCTGATAAATTCAAACGCAATAATGAGCGGCCGCAATCGCGCGGCTGCTCGTTTTACGTTTTGGATAAAATGCACGCCTGCTGTAAAACCATTGTAAACGCCGCTCATACGTGATATAATATAATCAGAAGATTAATAAACTGGGCTGAGTACACACTGTGCTTAGTCTGGAAAACGCCTGTCCGCGCAATATGCGCGAAAAGCGGGCGCTTTATGGAAAGTCGTCTGTCACGACGGAGCTGTAATCGGCTTAAACTGGCAAATTGCAGACTCTGTACCTGCCAGAGAGAGCCGTCCTGTACTTGACCTGACTTTCCATAAAAAGTAAAATGTATTGCGAGGGCAAATAGGTTGTCAAATATAGATAGACTTTATGCGCGCCTGACTGATGCGGGCGTGGACTTGGATCGACTGCTGCGGGATGAGCCCATGTCAAGGCATACCACGTTCCGCGTGGGCGGCCCGGCGGATCTTATGCTGTGCGCAAACAGCGGCGCGGAGATTGCGTGCGCGCTTAAACTGGCCGGGGAGGAGGGCGTGCCCGCGTATGTGGTGGGCAACGGCTCCAACCTGCTGGTGCGCGACGGCGGCGTGGAGGGACTGGTCATTCAGATTGGCTCCAATATGAGCGGTATTCGCATCGATGGCACGCATGTGTACGCTCAGGCGGGATGCCTTATGAGCCGCGTCAGCGCGGAATGCCTGCGTGCGGGACTGTCCGGCTTTGAGGCGCTGGGCGGCATACCCGGCACGCTGGGCGGCGCGGCGGCGATG
>USEE01000354.1 GCA_900553645.1 uncultured Eubacteriales bacterium | reverse complement strand
TCGCGGCGGCGATAATATTGCTGCTGTGTATAGCATTGTCGATTGCGCTCAGAAGCGCCGCGCGCGGGCGATTGTCGCGCTCGTCGCTGATACTCAGCGACGTTAGTAAGGGCGATGCCTCAGAGGTGTCAGAGGGCGACTTGAAGTTCTTCATAGGCAAAAACGGCCGCACTACATGCGCGCTCAGACCGTCGGGCATTGCGGAGTTTGATGGGGTAAAGCTGAACGTGGTATCCGACGGCGAGTTTATCGATGATAATATGCCAGTGCGCGTGGAACGCGTCGAGGGCAACCGCATTGTGGTAAGGCGATTGGACGCATAGGGGACAATGATGTGACGCTTGCTGCCTGAACATTGCGGCTAATTCAGATCCAAACGGAAGGCAATGTTTCTTGTTGAAAGGAGAAAATGTTTATGCCGTTCGTCGAAAGTGGAATAATCGGACTCATAGTAACAATCGTAATCATACTGATCGTACTGATAATCTTTTTGTCAATGGTGCCGCTCAGACTGTGGATTTCGGCCATGGCTTCGGGCGTGAGGATTGGCCTGGGCACTTTGGTAGGTATGCGCATACGCCGCATCAATCCCGAGCGCGTGGTGCTGCCGCTGATTAAGGGCACCAAGGCCGGTCTGGACGTATCGATCAACGGACTTGAAACTCACCTGCTGGCGGGCGGTAACGTCGACCGCGTGGTCAACGCGCTTATCGCGGCGCAGCGCGCGGGCATACCGCTGGAGTTCTCCAGCGCGACCGCAATCGACCTGGCGGGCCGCGACGTGCTGATGGCCGTGCAGATGAGCGTTAACCCTAAGGTAATCGAAACCCCGGTAGTCGCCGCAATAGCCAAGGACGGCATCGAGCTGCGCGCCAAGGCGCGCGTCACCGTGCGCGCCAACATCGACCGACTGGTCGGCGGCGCGGGCGAGGAAACCATCATCGCGCGCGTCGGCGAGGGTATCGTTACCACAGTCGGTTCTGCCGCCACGCATAAGGAGGTACTTGAAAACCCCGACCTTATCAGCCGAACCGTGCTCAGCAAGGGCCTGGACGCGGGCACCGCGTTTGAGATACTGTCCATAGACATCGCGGACGTTGACGTGGGCCGCAACGTGGGCGCACAGCTGCAGATGGATCAGGCGGAAGCTGACCGCCGCATAGCTCAGGCCAAGGCCGAGGAGCGCCGCGCGATGGCCGTTGCGCATGAGCAGGAAATGAAGGCCGCCGTACAGGAAATGCGCGCCAAGGTCGTCGAGGCCGAGGCCGAGGTTCCGCAGGCGATGGCCGCCGCGCTGCGCGAGGGCAAGCTGGGCGTGATGGATTACTACAACATGCAGAACATGATCTCCGACACCGCGATGCGCGACGCTATCGCCAAGGGCGGCAAGTCGGACTCGCCCGCCAGTGCGCCCCGCAAGTAATCGCACCCCGGCCGGCATGTCCGGCCAAGTGCAACGAAGGGGGCTGACTAAATGGAACTAATCATATTCATAATAGTAGTGGGCGTAATATTTTCCAACCTGAATAAGCAGCGCAAGGCTTCGTCCAACCGCGACGAGCCGCGCGAGGTCGCCGCGCCGGGTACGGCGCGGCCCCGCACGCCCACGGTGCGCCCGATGGAGACGCGCCCGCAGACGCCCAGCCCATTCGCGCCCCGGCAGCAGCATTCCATGCCGCAGTCCGCGCCCACGGCTCAGGTTAAGCCGGTTAAGGCAAATGCCAATGCAAAGCCGTTTGCGCCCAGTGTGCAGAAAGCGGCCAAATCCGACGACGCGCCGCGCGACGTGGACAGCCCGGCACAGGGCACATCACCCGCAGCCGCCGAACCGGCAGGCGCACTGCGCGACATGGGCATTGAGTGCGACGACGGGTACGGTTCGCTGAAGCATACAAGTCATGAGGGCGAGGAGCTGCACGCGCCGGGCGTACATTCGGACGCGACTGTTGACAAGCGCTACGCGGGCAGGCCGGGCGAACTGGCTGCGCACGCATCCGAGGCGAGCGACGACGGCGGGCTGTTCGGCATGGAAGAACTTAGCGACGAAGGACTGTTATTTGCGGACGGCGACGACGTTATGCCTGAACTGATGGGCAAGCGTCTGGATGCAGAAGAAATGCGGCGCGCTGTTATAATGAGCGAGATAATGAACAAGCGAGGAGGTCGCCGCGGTTGGGCAAGGATGTAATACGCGCGGTAGTGGCGGACGACGACGCGGGAATGCGGCTGG
>USEE01000353.1 GCA_900553645.1 uncultured Eubacteriales bacterium | reverse complement strand
ATATGTATGCGGCGACCAGACCGATTACGCCGGCGTTCTTCTTCGTTATTGCGCTTATGGCTATTACCGCCACCAGCACGACGAGCGATGCAATTGCAATTGCACTATTCATGGGGAATGCCTCCTTGGTATAAAGTAGCTTATGTCAGGCCCGTATCAGGCGGGCGGGGGAACGGATTTATTTAAGTCAGATGCGTTCGGCGACCAGTTCGCCCATCCTGCGGCAGCCTACCGCGCTCGGCGCGCCGCCCGCGATGTCCACCGTGCGATAGCCTTCCTTCAGCGTCTGGCTTACCGCGTTTTCTATCGCCGCGGCCTCTTGCTGCATACCGAACGAGTAGCGCAGCATCATCGCCGCCGACAGTATCGTGCCGATCGGGTTTGCTATGTCCTGACCCGCGATGTCGGGCGCGGAGCCGTGTATCGGCTCATACAGTCCCATGCCGCCCACGCCCAGGCTGGCCGAGGGTATCATGCCTATGGAGCCGGTTATCATGCTGGCCTCGTCCGACAGGATGTCGCCGAACATGTTCTCGGTGACGATCACGTCGAACTGAGCCGGGCTTTTGACTATCTGCATCGCGCAGTTATCGACGTACATGTGGCTGACTGACACATCCGGGTATTCGGCGGCCAGCTTGTCAACTGTTGCGCGCCACAGCCGCGAGGTGTCCAGCACGTTGGCCTTGTCCACCGAACACAGCCTGTGATTGCGCTTGCGGGCAGTCTCGAACGCGGTGCGGGCGATGCGCTCTATCTCATGGGTGGAGTAGCTCATTATGTCGGTCGCAATCTGATTGCCGGGCACGCCTTCGGTCTCATGCTTGCCGAAGTACACGCCGCCGATCAGCTCGCGCACAATTACGAAGTCGATGCCGTTTTCCACGATGTCAGGGCGCAGGGGAGAGGCCGCCGACAGCTCCGGGAATATGCGCGCCGGGCGCAGGTTGGCGTACAGTCCCAATCCGGAGCGCAGTCTCAGCAGTCCGCGCTCGGGGCGCTTGGTGCTGGGCACGCCATCCCACTTAGGGCCGCCTACCGCGCCCAGCAGCACTGCGTCGGAGCGCTGCGCCGCACTGAGCTGTTCGTCGGGCAGGCTGTCGCCGAATCGATCTATCGCACAGCCGCCCATCCATACGTCGATGTAATTGAACGTGTGCCCAAAGCAAGTCGCAATGCGGTCAAGCGCGCGAATCGCTTCATTGACTATTTCGGGGCCGATGCCATCGCCGCGTATTACTGCAATAGTCTTTTTCATGTGATTGCCCTCCATTAATGTCGAATAGATGGTATAAAAAATCGCCTCTTTGTATACAACAAAGAGGCGACTATTTATCGCGATACCACTCTTTTTTGCCAGTAAGTAAAAACTTATCTGACATCTCCGTCGGATACGATTCATTAAAGTCAGCTTAAATGAATTTATATCCCTGCTCAATAACGGGAGTTCCCGTCCCCGCCTACTTGCATTTTCAGCGAAGCCGCTCTGGGGCCAGTTCGGACTGATCTTTCGCGCCGCGCTCACAGCAACCGCGGCTCTCTGAAGCGAATCCTCAGCTTACTACTCCCCGTCGATGCGTTTGAAGTGTTTGTGGGCATATATTACACCCTTGCGTGCAAAAAGTCAAGCGGTTTATCTATAATTAACAGTATATGTCATTAAGTCGCCGCGCGCGTTATCGGCTTTGACAGCAGCCGCATCGTATACAATATGCAAGAGACCGATATGATAAACGTCAAAACGTCGGCCACAGGCATTGAATACAGCACGCCGTCCAGCCCGAAAAACCGGGGCAGAAGTATCGACAACCCCACGCCGAATACCAATTCCCTTACCATGGACAGCATGGTTGACAGCAGAGCTTTTCCCAGTGATTGCAGGTATATGAACGTCGCCTTGTTGACCGTGACGAGGATTATCATGCATAGATATACGCGGAATGCGCGTATCGCATAGTCGGTGTAATAGCTGCTCTCATTGGCCGCGCCGAACAGCGCAATCAGCTTGTCCGGGAAAAGCTCTACAATAAACAGCGCGATCGTGCCCACGATTGCTTCAACTGTCAGCAATTGCTTAAACAGCAGCTTTGCGCGGTCACTGCGGCCTGCGCCTACGTTGTATCCGACTATCGGTATGCAGCCCGCCGCCGTGCCTATCGCGATGGAAATGACTATCTGCAAAAACTTCATCACTATGCCTATTACGGCCATGGGAATCTGGGCGTACTGCACCTGAGAGTATATC
>USEE01000352.1 GCA_900553645.1 uncultured Eubacteriales bacterium | reverse complement strand
ACTTGTGAAGCAGCTGCTCCACCGTACTTATGATATATCCTATCCCGACGTGGTTGCGGTCTACCTGACCGGCAAGCCCGAACGCTACGTCGGCCCGCAGGACGTGGCGCTGGCGCTGATTAAGGCGGTGTTCGCCAAGGGCTTGGTCAAGAACAAGATACTTGAGTTCATCGGCCCCGGCGTGGACGAGTGGAGCGTGGATTTCCGCGGCGGCATAGACGTAATGACAACCGAGACTACCTGCTTAAGCTCGGTATGGCGCACCGATAAGAAGGTTCGCCGCTATCTGCAAATACATGGCCGCGGCGACGACTACCGCGAGCTGGAGCCGTACAACGGCGCGCTGTACGACGGAGCAATCACCATCGAACTGGACAAGATTCGCCCTATGATCGCGCTGCCGTTCCATCCCAGCAACGTATTCACTATCGACGAGTTTACCGCCAACGCGGGCGATATACTGAACGAACTCGGCCTTACCTCGGACGATATACGCAGCAAGATAACCAGCGAGGGCGTGCGCGCCGAGCAGGGCATAATCGCGGGCTGCTCGGGCGGTACGTTTGAAAACCTGACCACCGTGGCCGCGATGCTGGCGGGCACCGACCTCACATATGGCCACTTCCAGATGAGCGCCTATCCCGCGTCCCAGCCGCAGCTTATGCACCTTCTGCGCAACGGCTCGGTCGAAAAACTGCTGGCCTCGGGTACGATACTGCGCACGGCTATATGCGGCCCGTGCTTCGGCGCGGGCGACGTGCCGCAGAACGGCGGCCTGTCGCTGCGCCACACCACGCGCAACTTCCCCAACCGCGAAGGCTCCAAGCCCGGCGAGGGGCAGAACGCATACGTCGCGCTGATGGATGCGCGTTCGATTGCAGCGACCGCCCTGCGCGACGGCATACTCACCGGCGCGGACAAGGTTGAGATCCCCGAGGACATAGACTACTCATACGAGTTCGACAACGGCACGTACAACAAGCGCATCTACCACGGCTACGGCCATCCGCAGCCCGAGCATCAGCTCAAGTACGGCCCCAACATATCCGACTGGCCCAAGTTCTACCCGATGAGCGAGAACATGGTGCTGGAGGTCGCGGCCTCGATATACGACCCGGTAACGACCACCGACGAGCTGATTCCGTCGGGCGACACGTCGTCCTACCGCTCCAACCCCGAGCGGCTTGCGGGCTTTGCAC
This sequence comes from uncultured Eubacteriales bacterium, assembly GCA_900553645.1. Next base: position 1,055 of record USEE01000352.1, on the reverse strand, counting down.
TCTCGCGCAAGGTGCCCTCGTATGTGCCTAAGGCTAAGGAAGTGCGTCAGGCTGAAGCGTCGCTGCGCGCAAGCGTGCTTAACGGCACGGCCATGAATGAAAAGGCTGAGGCGATGCTCGAGGCGTCCGGCCTGCCCAATTGCGATATAGAGCTGGGTACGCTGGTGTTCGCGCTCAAGCCGGGCGACGGTTCGGCGCGCGAACAGGCCGCGAGTTGTCAGCGCGTGCTGGGCGGCCGCGCCAATATCGCGCGCGAGTACGCCACCAAGCGCTATCGTTCCAACCTGATTAACTGGGGCATAATACCGTTCATACTGCCCGACGCGGAGGCCAGCGGAATCAGGCAGGGCGACATGCTGGTGCTCACCGGCGTGCGCACTGCGGTTCAAAGCGGCGCGGATGCCATCGACGCAGAGCTGATAAGCGGCGGCGAAAAGCGTAAGATTCGCCTTGAAATGCCGCTGACCGCCGACGAGCGCCGCATACTGGCGGCGGGCTGCCTGATAAACTACTACAAGGAAAGCTGAATAAACTGACGCAGCGTTCAGCCGCGCAATCGCCGGGTAAGGCGTTTGTGCGGCTGATTTTTTATGCTAATGTTGTCATAAAACGGGCTTTGGACTGACAATATGCTCAAATGGTTTGACAAATGTCAAGATCTGTATTATGATATATACAGTTATTGCAAGGCGCTATTTTAACTTTTTGGAGGAATGAATGATGCAGGCCATAATACTGGTGGCGGGCTACGCTACGCGTCTTAAAGACAGAGCTCAGGGCCGGGCGAAGGCGCTCATGCCCATAGGCGAAAAGCCGATCATTAACTTTATACTGGACGATATGGCGCGCATCGAGGGTCTGACACACGTGCATGTGGTCAGCAATCATGTATACATCAATCAGTTTGAGGAGTGGCGTAATAAGGCCGTTCTCAAGCCCGAATATGCGCATCTTGATATAAGCGTGTGGGACGACGGCACCGTCAGCAACGACGACCGCCGCGGCGCGATAGGCGATATGCAATTCACAATCGAAAAGGCCGGCATAGACGATGA
>USEE01000351.1 GCA_900553645.1 uncultured Eubacteriales bacterium | reverse complement strand
TGCTCGAAGGTGATTCCTTGATCTTTTTTACACCCCTATGATTGCGGGAGAACCATTTTTTGTGTCAGTTTATAAGCACGCATATTTGCTCAGGCACGCGCCGTATGCTTTCTGCCCTGCCCTTATCCATATAAAAATTTCATTATGAGGATTTTAAGACACACTCCAATAATTTGGTGTTTATAAATCGTCCATATCAACCTAATGCGCCCAAAAACTTCATTTTCAGCCGGCAGGCATTGACGAAACTCCAAAAGAACGTTATAATTAAAGACTGTATGGAACTGCATTCTGTCATCCAGTATTGGCCGTAAAATCGCGGCCAAGCAGACAAGGAACGCGTGCCGCCCACACGGACGCGCGAGCGAAACGGCAGTATGACAGGCATGTAAAGGAGGAGCTGGAACTCATGAACAGGAAAGGAAAAGACATCCTTATACTGGCCGTTATTGTGGCGCTGACAGTATGCGTGGGTCTGCTGGCGATAAACGGCGCTCAATTTGGCAAGTGGCGTCTGAAGCCTGTGGGTGAAGCGATCTCGCTGGGTCTGGATCTGCGCGGCGGCGTATACGCGGTATACAAGGCCAAGGATCCCTCTCAGGAGAATCTGGATACCCTGATCGACGGTACGATCAACATAATGCGCACGCGCCTTTCTGACAAGGGCTACAACGAAGCCACCGTCACCAAGCAGGGCAGCGACCGCATCCGCATAGAGATACCCGACGTGCAGGATCCCGCGTCCGTGCTCGACATAATCGGCACGCCCGCGCATCTGGAATTCCGCACGACTGACGGCGAGGTAGTAATCACCGGCGACGACGTACAGAGCGCCACTGCCGTAACCGACGCCGCGGGCAGCGAGTACAAGGTACGCCTGGTGCTCAACGAGTCGGGCAAGGAGGCCTTTGCCAAGGCCACATCCGAGAACATCGGCAAGACCATTTCGATTTACCTGGACGACGACGTGATTTCCTCGCCCCGCGTAAATTCGGCGATCACCGGCGGCGAGGCCGTGATCGAAGGCAACTTCACGCTGGATTCCGCGCGCGAGCTGGCCAGCCTGATTCAGTCTGGCGCGCTGCCGCTGGACATCGAGCAGGACGAAGTATCCGCCGTATCCGCTACGCTGGGCGTTGACGTTATCGAGCGCGCGGTCAGGGCCGGCGTAATCGGCGTTGTGCTGGTAATGCTGTTCATGATCGTTATGTACCGCATGAGCGGTCTGCTGGCGTCGCTGGCGCTGACCATATACATAATCATCGTATTCTACCTGATGGCGCTGGTACCCGGCATACAGCTCACCCTGCCCGGCATCGCGGGCGTTGTACTGGCCATAGGTATGGCGGTTGACGCAAACGTCATCATATTTGAGCGCATCCGCGAGGAGCTCAAGACCGGCCGCACGATGGATTCGGCCATCAAGCGCGGTTACAAGAACGCTCTGAGCGCAATCATCGACTCCAACGTGACCACGATAATCGCCTCGTTCGTGCTTATGTACTTCGGCACCGGTGCGATCAGGGGCTTTGCCAACACGCTGTTCATCGGCGTTGTGGTATCGATGTTCACCGCGATAGTCATAACCCGCGTACTGCTCAAGTGCATGGTCGGCGCGGGCGTGGACAACCCCAAGCTGTATGCGCGCTGAGAGGAGGAGGGGCGACATGAGTAAGTTTTCATTCACCAAGCATTATAAGGTTGCTCTGATCATCCCGGCGGTAATTGCCGTAGTGTGCCTGGTGCTTTCCCTGTTTGGTCAGGGCATGAATCTGGGCATAGACTTCACGGGCGGTTCGCTGCTCACCTATGACATGGGCGGCGAGTTCGATATGAACAAGGTTGACGAGGCCGTAAAGGCCGCAGGTATAACCGAGTATCAGGCGGTAAAGAGCGGCGTGGACGTACAGGACACGTTGCAGATTCGCCTGAAGAGCGACATGTCCACTGAAGAGCTGCGCGGCGCTCTGGACGACAAGCTGTTCGAGGCGTTCCCGGACGCGAGCTTCACCAATCAGGACTTCGTGGGCGCAATCGCGGGCCGCGACCTGATTGCCAACGCGTTCTACTCGGTGCTGATCGTGGCCGTGTGCATGTTGATTTACGTGGCCATACGATTTGACTTTAAGAGCGGCTTGACCGCCGTGCTGGCGCTTTTGCACGACGTACTGATGATGATATGCGGCATGGTGCTGCGCGCCTTTTCGCTTAAAATCTCCGGGCACACCGGCACATCGCGCCAGAACAGCAGCTCCAGCCC
>USEE01000350.1 GCA_900553645.1 uncultured Eubacteriales bacterium | reverse complement strand
TCGTCAGTTCAAGGAATAAATCCGAAGGCTTAGCGGCGCTAAGTCGAGCCTTGTGACGCAGAAATGGCTCAGCGACGCCCGAAATTGCGTACTCCGGAATTTTTGAGACACACTCTAAGACGCATAAATGATACGCCCTAAAAAGCGCAAACCGGGCAGACAAACCCGTCTGCCCGGTCATTTATGTTCGTTCATGGATGGCCGATGCTTTGCAAGGGCATAGTGGATAGGCAAAGCGCCGTCAATCGCTTGCGCGGCAAAGCCATTTTTCCCGCCTTAAACCCGTCGATCACTTATGCATATTAACCCGCACGCTGACCCCGGTAGGCGTGGCCGCGATGCCGCCCAGCGCCGTCTCCCTGAGCTGCGTGGGCAGCATATGCCCGACGTTATACATCGCCTCGACCACCTCGTCCAGCGGTATCAGCGACTTCATGCCGCCTAAGGCCAGATCGGCGCTAAGCAGCGCGTTCACCGCCTGCGACGCGTTTCTCAGCGCGCAGGGCACCTGCACCAGACCCGCCACCGGGTCGCACACCAGCCCCATCACGTTCTTCAGCGCGAACGCCGCCGCGTCCAATGCCTGTGCGGGCGTGCCGCCCTTCATCTCGACCGCGCCCGCCGCGGCCATCGCCGCCGCCACGCCGCACTCGGCCTGACAGCCGCCCTCCGCGCCCGCGACGGTTGCGTTATGTATGACCACCGCGCCCACGCCCGACGCGGCGGCCAGTGCGCGCAATGTCTTTTCTTCATCCGCGCCCAACTGTTCGCTCAGCGTGATTATCACTGCGGGCACTATGCCGCACGAGCCGGCCGTGGGCGCGGCGCAGATGCGGCCCATCGCGGCGTTGGTCTCGCTGCACGACAGCGCGCGCGCCATCAGGCGATTTATCATATCGCCGCAGATGGTGTCGCCCGCTTTGGCATAGGCATTTTGTGTGCTGGCCTGACCCGCGATCAGCGAAAAGCCCGCCGAGAGCGGCTTGTCCAGCGCCTTTTCGGCCTCGGCGCTCATTACGGAATACATATCGCGCAGATTATTCATAATTTCGTCGCGCGTGCGGCCGGTCAGCCGCTCCTCGTTGCGCATCACCGCCTCGCTTATCGGACAGGCGTTAGCGGTGCAGTATTTCAATAGTTCCTCAAAATTATTATACATATTGCGGCCTTTCTTCCTTACTGAACGTTTATCGCGCGCACCGAGATTATATCGGGCAGGGCGCGCAGCTCGGCCACTATGTTGGGCGATATGTGCGCGTCCACCTCGATTATTGTGCAGGCGACGTCGCCGCGCGCGCGGCGGCTCAGGCGCATAACGCCGATGTTTATGTCGTGTTCGGCCAGTGCGCCGGTTACGTGGCTGATTACGCCCTTGCGATCGTACTGGGCGATTATTATGGCGTTGGACTGGGCGGTATATTCCACGTCAAAGCCGTTAATTGACGTAATGAGTATCTGACCGCCGCCGATGGAGGAGCCGGTCACAGTCTGCACCGAGCCATCGGTCATATTGAATGTCATGCGCACGGTATTTTCGTGTACGTCGCGCATTTCCTCCTCGGAGAAGGAGTACTTGAGGCCGCGTTCGGCCGCGATTGCGAAGGCATTAGGCAGGCGGTCGTCGTCCTCGCGCATACCCAAAACGCCCGCGACCAGCGCGCGGTAGGTGCCGTGGCCAATATAAGTGCGCGCGAAGGAGCCATGCAGCGCGAAGTCCACCCGATCGAAGTCGCCCTGGACGGCGAGTGCGGCCACGCGGGCAAGGCGCGCCGCGCCTGCGGTATGCGAGCTAGACGGGCCAATCATGACCGGGCCGAGCGCCTCAAACATGCTTACGTTCATATAGTATCAAACCTCCGGCGTATACAAATCGCGGTATGGCCGCGAATATGGTGATTATGGAGTTCATTACTTTTATTATATCACGGATGGGTGGGGATTAACAGGGAGATTTAGTGGTGTTATTGTAAGGCAGGGGGGGTGAGCCATTCTTTCGCAATGGCTTTTAAGCGATATGCGTTCTTTTGCGGCGTTTTGGAAAGGCAATTTCTTTCGATGCTTGGCGGTGAGCACTTTCTTGCGATAGTCCGCTGAACATGGCAAGCATTCTTTGGTGTTCTTTCGCGGCGATTCTTTGAGCGTTCTTTCGTTGCGCGCTTATATTCGCCTTAATTCTATCTTTCTATTCTTTCTTGCGGTTGGGTTTCTTAAATGATTTTCTATTCTTTTTTCCCTTTATCTTTGGTGCCTCCGGCGGCCAAGGAGGGCAAGGG
>USEE01000349.1 GCA_900553645.1 uncultured Eubacteriales bacterium | reverse complement strand
AACTGACGCAAAATCCACTCGAACTTGCGGATTTTCCTTTTTGAGACACACTCTAAAATCGCATACTTTATAATAAAACTGGTAATACTGCCATGCGAGCGAGGTGTTCGCATGGCAGTTTATTTATGGGCGATGGCTGCGGCGGTGCTGATGGCGCTGCCGATTGAGTTGGACGTGGAGCTGAACATAAACCGTGCGCCCGGCGCGCGTGTACGCGTAAATATCGCCGGTATCACAGTTGAGTATATAATGGCGCTCAGGCATGGCGAGGACGGCTTTGTGCTCGAATATAAGCGCGCCAACTCCAGCCGCAGTCATACGCGCACGCTGGCGCAGATGCACGAATCCCGCCCCGCGCTCGACGCGGCAATGCCCGCGATTAAGGCGGGCGCCAGGCACATAATGCGCAATGTGGATGCGCGCAAATTGGGCGTACAGGCGCGGCTGGGGCTGGGCGATGCGGCTGCGAGCGCCATGGCGGCGGGGATTATGTGCATACTGGCGGCCGGATTTTGCGCCGTGGCCGACGCGCCGCCCGAAATAGACGTGCAGCCCGACTATGCGCACCGCACGTTTGTATTGCGCGCGCAAGGCATGTTTTGCCTGCGATTGGGGCATATTATCGGCGCAGGGCTTGCGGGTGCAGGCGAATTTTGCAAGGAGGCGTTCAGACGATGGATAGGCAGAACCATTCTACCCCGATTGAAAGCATAATGAGCACTACTATGGAGAATCTGAAGGACATGATCGACGTGAACGTGGTTGTGGGCGACGCGGTGGAGACCGGCGCGGGCGCAACTATAATACCCATATCGCGCGTATCGTTCGGCTTCGTGTCGGGCGGCGGCGAGTACGGCACTACTCAGCCCAAGCTGCCGTTCGCGGGCGGCGCGGGCACGGGCGTAAGCGTTAACCCGATGGGCTTTCTGGTGGTAAACGACGGCGATGTTAAGCTGTTGCCCGCGCAGTACATGGCTCCTATCGACCGCGTGATCGAGATGCTGCCTGAGCTGATGGGCGATATAAAAAACAGCATCCGTTCAGGCAGGGAGCGCAAGTCCGCGCCGGGCGTGAGCAAGTCCGGCCTACCCGATTATTCCAACATGCAGAAGAACACGTACCCCACCGAGACCGGTATGTACGTAACGCCCGAAAACGTGCCGTGTGAGGTATGCGACGAAACCGCGCGCAGTATGCACCCAACCACGCAAGGCTCGTTCGAGGATCCTAAGGTTCACAAGCGTATGGAGGAAAACGGGGAAGCGTAATGTCCATTCTGAACCATTGCAGTACACAAAGCGCTGTGTACTAAGCGGAGCTTTACAAGACAGGACGAAGACAAAAATTCAAGTACATAAAATATTGTGTACCAAAGCGGCGACGGGCTGTCAGTACATTCTCCTGTAATGGCGCGGCGGTCAGTTGAAAAGCAACCTAAGCGAAACCGGCACAACATATTAAGCAGAATATCCCTCCCTCGGCGCGCATAGCAATGCCGGGGGAGGGATTACTGTTGGCAAACATAATCGATTATGTGCGCGGCGCGGACGGCGTACTCATGCTGAGCAGCATGAACGCGGCGGATGCGCTGGCGCTGGCACTCGCGGCGGGCGTGGACTGGACGCGGCTGGATTCAAGCGGCATGACTATTGCGGCGGCGGTTAAGGTACATACACGGGAGCTTGAATCGGTATCGTCCAACCTGCGGGCGCTGCTTTCGGCTATGGCCGTGTCGCCGCGCTTTAGCGAACTTGTGCTGATAGACTTCGAGCGGCGCGACGAGCAAAGCCCCGCGACGCAGTTCGCCGCCGTGACGATATGGGATGGTCAGGGCGCGTACGCGGCTTATCGCGCCACGGACGGCACGCTTGCGGGCTGGGTCGAGGATCTGCAATTGGCTTACGCCGAACCCGTGCCCGCGCAGACGCTGGCTCAAGCCTACTTTGCGCGTATGGCGGCGCGGTTTGACGGCAGACTGTACGCGGGCGGGCATTCCAAGGGCGGCGCACTGGCGCTGTACGCGGGCATAACGGCGGGCGCGGCGCAAGCGAGCATCGGGCGGCTGTACTCTTTCGACGGGCCGGGCGTATCGCGCGCGACGTTTGAGTCGGATGCCTATGCACGCATAAATGACAGGCTGCTTATCGCAGTGCCGCCCGAATCCACGGTGGGAATGCTTTTGTGGCAGGGCGGCGAAGAATGCGTGGTAAAGTCAAACGCGCGCGGCATACTTCAGCACGACGCGTTTACATGGCTGACAGACGCGAAGGGGCTTGTG
>USEE01000348.1 GCA_900553645.1 uncultured Eubacteriales bacterium | reverse complement strand
CGCGATCACGGCATAATGCTGACCGGCCACATGATGGAGGAACCTACCCTGCGCAGTCAGACCGCCGCGCTGGGCGACTGTATGCGCTCCTATCGCTCGTTCCAGCTGCCCGGCATAGACATGCTGTGCGACCATCGCGAGTTTACCACCGCCAAGCAGGCGCAGTCCGCGTCGCAGCAGTACGGCTGCCCCGGCGTGCTGAGCGAGTTGTACGGCGTTACCAACTGGGACTACGACTTCCGCGGTCATAAGTCGCAGGGCGACTGGCAGGCGGCGCTGGGCGTTACCGTGCGCGTGCCGCACCTGAGCTGGGTATCGATGGGCGGCGAGGCTAAGCGCGACTATCCGGCCTCGATTAACTATCAGTCGCCGTGGTACAAGGACTACTCCTACGTCGAAAACTACTTCGCGCGCGTGAACACCGCCATGACGCGCGGCAAGCCCATAGTGTCCGTGGGCGTTGTGCACCCGGTCGAAAGCTACTGGCTGCACTGGGGCCCCAACGAGCAGACCGCCGCCGTGCGTCAGGAGATGGACGACCATTTCGTAAGCATGGCCGAATGGCTGGTCACGGGTCTGGTCGACTTCAACTACATAAGCGAATCGCTGCTGCCCGGCCAGTGCGAGAAGGGCTCCAAGCCCCTCAAGGTCGGCAAGATGCAGTATTCCACCGTGATCGTGCCCGATATGGAGACTATCCGCTCCACAACGCTCGACCGGCTGGAGGCGTTCCAGCGCGGCGGCGGCCGACTGATATTCGCGGGCCGCATACCCACGCTGGTTGACGCACAGCCCTCCGACCGCGCGATGAAGCTGGCCAAGCGTGCAAAGGTTGTTTCGTTCAGCCGCAACGCAATACTGGAGGCGCTTTCCGACGAGCGCCAGATCGACATCCGCATAGAGAACGGCTCGCGCCCGAATAACCTTTTGAGCCAGTACCGTCAGGACGGCCACGACCGCTGGCTGTTCATAGCACACGCCTTCAAGCCCAAGAACCCCGATAAGACCGAGCGCCATACCATGACGCTGCGCATACGCGGCGAGTTCGAGGCGTGCCAGTACGACGCGATGGACGGCCGGATTAAGCCGGTCGACTATACGCATCAGGACGGCGAGACGGTGGTCAAGTTCGTGATGGACGGCTACGACAGCCTGCTTCTGCACCTGACCGAAACCGTGGAACAGCCCGCCGCGGCGCTGGCAAACGCGCCCGTGCCGGACGGCAAGCGCCTGAGTGGCAGCGCCCTTATCGAGCTGGACGAGCCGAACGTGCTGATGCTGGACATGGCCGAGTACAAGCTGGACGACGGCGAATGGCAGGGGCGCGAGGAGCTTTTGCGCATCGACGAGGCGGCGCGCCGCAAGTGGAACATCCCGCTGCGCGGACGCAACTATGCCCAGCCGTGGGTTGACGCGGGCAAGACATTTAACGACGGCAAGCACACGGTGCACCTGCGCTTTGCGTTCGACAGCGAGGTGGCCGTGGCCGCGCCCGAACTTGCGATCGAGGAGATCGAAAACGCGACCGTGCGCTTCGACGGCAATCCGGTCGAGCTGAAGGCCAACGGCTGGTTCGTGGATAAGGCGATAAAGCGCTGCGCACTGCCGGGCTTCACATCGGGCCGCCATACGCTGGAGGTGGACATCGACTTCAAGCGCCGCGGCAATATCGAGTGGTGCTACCTGCTGGGCGATTTCGGCGTAAAGCTGCTGGGCGACATGGGAATACTGACCGCGCCCGTGCGCGAGCTGGGCATCGGCGACTGGGCCGCGCAGGGTCTGCCATTCTACGCGGGCAGCGTGACATACCTTTACGATGTTGAGGCGGGCGACAACGGCATCACGCTGCACACGCCGCTGTATCGCGGCGCGGCGATCGAAGTCACGCTCGACGGCGTGCGTCAGGGCCTGATAGCCTACGCGCCATACGCAATGCACATGGACGCGGCCAAGGGCGCGCACCGCATAGGCATAAAGGTGTACGGCAACCGCATAAACGCCTTCGGCCCGGTGCATAACGCCAACCGCGAGTGGCCGTACTATGGCCCGGACAGCTGGCACAGCGAGGGCGTGGAGTGGAGCTACTCCTACCGCCTGTGGCAGATGGGTCTGCTCTCGGAGCCGGACATAACCGTCTGATAGATTAAATATGCACAGGTAGTCAACGCGTCGGGCGCGGCTTGCTTTAGAGCCGCGCTCGATTCGCGCTTTGAGCAGGTTTCAAGGGCGCGCTGATATGCGGACTGATAGAGTGTGTCTCAAAAATTCCTTAATCCGCAATTTCGGGCGTCGCTGCGCCATT
>USEE01000347.1 GCA_900553645.1 uncultured Eubacteriales bacterium | reverse complement strand
GAATGCGGCAATCATAAGCAGCTCATCGAGAAAAACGGGCTGTACGCACAGCTTTATAACTCTCAATTCGAGGGACTGGAGAAATAACGATACGATGATGAGGGACGGCGATACGCCGTCCCTCGCGTTTCTTTTGGCAGACAGAGCAATCGACTCACTGTCTGCTCTTAACTATAAAATAAGACTGGAGTAGTATTGACAAGACTATAAGACTGTGGTAGTATATATGTGGTAGCTACTACTGGAGTCTTATGAAAGGATGTTTGCGCGTGGACATTAAACTGTTTGATTCCGAACTGAAAGTGATGGACGTACTTTGGAAAGAGGGCGATATGCCGGCAAAGGAAATTGCCAGGGCGCTGACAGGCGAACTGGGCTGGAACGTGAATACGACATATACGCTGATAAAGCGCTGTATTAAGAAGGGCGCGATCGAGCGCCGCGAGCCGGGCTTTATGTGCCATGCGCTGATACCCAAATCGGCGGTACAGGAGGCCGAGACCGACGAGCTGATTAACAAGGTATATGACGGCTCGGCCAACAAGCTGTTTGCGGCGCTGCTGGGTCGTAAGAAGCTTTCGGCCGAGCAGATTGAAAAGCTCAAGCAAATTGTGGGCGAGCTGGAATGAGGTGCATCGTATGAGCCTTATGCAGATGAGCGTCGCGGGGGCGCTGATGATACTGGCCACGACGGTCATTCGCGCGCTGGCGATAAACCGCGTGCCTAAAAAGACGTTTCTCGTGCTGTGGGGCGCGGCGCTGATGCGGCTGCTGGTACCGTTTTCACTGCTGTCCGCGCTGAGCGTGTATTCCTTGCTTAGGCAGAAAGCGTTGCCGGTCATGGCGAATGCGCCTGCCGCGGCATTGCCAGTTGCGGCTTCGGAGCAGGCATATGCCGTCGCGGCACAGACGGGCGCGGCGTCTGCGTGGACGTTCCCGGTATGGGACATGGTCTGGATAGCGGGGCTAATCATATGCGCGGCCTTTTTTACCGTGACTTATTTTAGGTGTTATCGGGAGTTTCAGATGTCTCTGCCGGTGGAGAACGGCGTTGTGCGGCGCTGGCTGGAGACGCATAAACTGCGCCGCAGAATTTCAATTCGGCAGTCCGACCGCATATCGTCTCCGCTTACATTTGGTGTACTGCGCCCTGTCATACTTATGCCTAAGCGGACAGACTGGCGGGATGAAACCGCGCTGAGGTATGTATTGGAGCACGAGTTTGTGCATATTCAGCGGTTTGACACTGTGTTCAAGCTATTGCTGATTGCATCGGTGTGCGTGCACTGGTTCAACCCGCTGGTATGGGTGATGTACGTTCTGGCGAACCGGGACATTGAACTTTCGTGCGACGAGACGGTTGTCTGCCGCTTTGGCAGTGGCACGCGGGCTTCGTATGCGAAGGTATTAATCAGCATGGAGGCGGCGAGGAGCGGCTTTGCGCCTTTATGCAATCATTTCAGCAAAAATGCGATAGAGGAAAGGATAACAGCAATTATGAAGACCAGAAAGACGACAATTGTATCTCTTATAATGGCGGCGGCGCTGATTACGGGCACGGTGACTGCGTTTGCGACGTCCGAAAAGAACGAAGAGGGCGGTGTACAGGCCGCGCAGGTCACGTATGCGTTCAGCTCCGGCGACGCGATGGCGTCCGGCAGCGCCATTGAATCCGGCGATGCACTGGAAGTGAGTGAGGAATACGCTGCTATCGGCATTACCGATCAGGGCAGCGAATGGTATTATGGGGGCAAGTCGATCGCCGGGATTTACGACGACAACGGCGGCATTTACATGAACGATTCCGTCAGCGACGGCGTTTATCTGAACGTCAGCAGGGACGAAAAAGGCGGCGCTACAGGTGCAGTCATCATCACGAAGGCGCAATTCCGCAAGATGGTGGACAGGCATATGAACCTGACCGCGCTTGATAACGGGCAGGACACGCTGATGTCCTACAAAAACCCGACAGACGGCAAGACATATTACAGCTTTGACGACGGCAAGACATTCGAGCCGCTGACCGACGCAGAATTTGAAGCGCTCTTCCCGACGCCGGACATAGAATGGTGGACATACGAAGGCTACAAGGAATGGCTGGACAATGAAAAGGCAAATCTCCAAAGCATGTTAGGCAAAAAAGGCTGGACAAGCAGCGAAGGCGAATTCATCTGGACTCAGGAAAAAATCGACGAAACCATAGCACTATACGAAACCATCCTAACCGAAATAAAAAACGGAGTAATGTACTCCAAAACCGTAGACGGGCAGGAAGACACGGTAATAAGCTGCAATCCCGCAGATCAGGCTATGGG
>USEE01000346.1 GCA_900553645.1 uncultured Eubacteriales bacterium | reverse complement strand
GTGCTGCTGGAGGCGCCCGAGGTATACGACGCGACCGACCGCTTCATGGAGGCCGCTGACTGGGTAATAATGCAGCTGACCGGCAAAGAAGCGCGCAACAGCTGCACCGCGGGCTACAAAGCCATGTGGTCCAAGCGCGAGGGCTATCCCAGCAAGGACTTCTTTAAGGCGCTCGACCCGCGGCTGGAGAACGTGGTCGAGGAGAAGCTCTCCACCGACATATACCCGATCGGCTCCAAGGCGGGCGAGGTGACGGAAACGGCCGCAAAGTGGTCGGGTCTTGCTAAGGGCACCGCGGTTGCCGTGGCCAACGTGGACGCGCACGTATCGCTGCCGCCGGTGGGCCTTACCGAAAAGGGCAAGATGCTCATGATAATGGGCACGTCCACCTGCGACATAATGCTGTCGGACGAGGAAAAGATAGTGCCCGGCATGTGCGGCGTGGTCGAGGACGGCGTAATCCCGGGACTTATGGGCTATGAAGCCGGTCAGAGCTGCGTGGGCGATCACTTCAACTGGTTTGTGGAAAACTGCGTGCCCGCCGAGTATAAGCAGGAGGCCGAGGAGCGCGGCATGAACCTGCACGTACTGCTGACCGAAAAGGCCGAAAAGTATAAGCCGGGCGAAAGCGGCCTGCTGGCGCTGGACTGGTGGAACGGCAACCGCAGCGTGCTGGTCGATACCAATCTGACCGGCATGATGATAGGCATGACGCTGACCACCAAGCCCGAGGAGATGTACAGGGCGCTGGTCGAGGCAACCGCCTACGGCGCGCGCATGATAGTCGATACGTTCAACAAGAGCGGCGTGCGCATAGATGAAATATATGCCTGCGGCGGCATAGCGCAGAAGAACGCCTTCATGATGCAGATTTACGCCGACGTGCTGGGCTATGAAATACGCATATCACGCTCGGCACAGGCTCCGGCGCTGGGTGCGGCGATGTTCGGCGCGGTTGCGGCGGGCGCGGCAAACGGCGGCTATGACTCGATAGTGGATGCGGCGCGCAATATGGGCGGCGTGAAGGACGTGGTATACCGTCCGATTCCCGAAAATCAGGCCGTGTATGAAAAGCTGTACGCCGAGTACGCCACTCTGCACGATTACTTTGGCCGCGGCAGCAACGACGTCATGAAGCGGCTGAAGGATATAAAGCGCGCTCAGGCAGCCGACTAAGCTTTGCCTGAACAAGGCTTTAGCGTTATGCATCTTAATCAGTTCAGGTGCAATCTCGAACTGGCTAAGGCAAACTGAATGCTTGCGCTTCGATATGAAACGAAGAACAATCGACTTTTACGCAGAAAGCAGCTAACGAAACGCCTTTCTGCTTGAACTGAATACTAAAACACATGGCACCCATCGGCAGACGAACATATTTCGCCGTCCGATGGGTGCTTCTTTGCTTTCAGAATCAATACATACAAATCGAATAACGAAAAAATCGCAAAATTAAAATAAACAGGTATATATGCCCGCCAATCCGCATAAAGATATTATGTCCGAAAAATCCCGGGGAAGGAGGCGGCAGCGACGAAAAGCAACATCCGCGCGGCGCGCGCAGCCATAGCGGCGGCCGTATTAGCGCTTGCGGTGATCGCAGTATTGTGGCGCGGCGCGGCAATAACGTCGCTGGCCGCTCAGTGGGATGCACGGACGCCAATCAGCCGGGTAAAACGGAGCGACGGCAAGCTCGCGCTCACGTTCGATTCCGGCTGGGGCGAGGATTATACGCGGGACGTGCTGGACATACTTTCCGCGCGCGGCCTGCGGGCGACGTTCTTTCTGACCGGCTACTGGGTAGACGGAAATCCCGATGCGGTGCAGGCAATCATCGACGCGGGACACGAGGTGGGCGGTCATTCGGTGACGCACAGCCGAATGACCGGCATGGAGCGCGCAGGCATGATAAGCGAGATACAGGGCGTGAGCGAACGGATAAGCGCGTTCACCGGCGCGCCGACGCGGCTGTTCAGGCCACCATACGGCGACTGGGATCTGAGCCTGCTCGGGTGCGTGCGCGACTGCGGCCAGATAGCGGTGCTGTGGAGCGTGGACGCGCAGTCCGCACTGAGCGCACAGGACATGCGCGCCGCGCTGGACGCGGTAGGCCCGGGCGACATAGTGCTGATGAGCCTGACCGACGAAAACGTGCCGGAGCAGCTCCCGGATGCGCTGGACGGTATGCTGGCGCGCGGGCTGGAGATATGCACCGTATCGGAGCTGATAGGCATAAGCGGCGAAATGGGCGCGCAGATGGCCTAGAGAGTGTCTCAAAAATTCCCTAATCCGCAATTTCGGCGTCTTTTGCGCCATTTCTGCG
>USEE01000345.1 GCA_900553645.1 uncultured Eubacteriales bacterium | reverse complement strand
CATAAAGTGCGACGTCTACGTAACGACCCTTGTTGTAGAGACGACCGCGGACGCAGCCCTCGTACATCATGCCGCATTTGATCATGACGCGGCCGGAGGCGGGGTTGTCCACCTCGTGCTGGGCTTCTATGCGGTGGAGGTTTAAGTCCATGAAGCCCTCGTTCAGGACGGCGGAGAGGGCCTCGCTCATTATGCCCCTGTTCCAGTATTCGCGCGCGAGCGAGTAGCCTACCTCGGCGGAATTGTGGTCGCGGTTGATCCACATGAAGCCGATTGTGCCGATAAGCTTGTGGTTTTCCTTTAGCTCAATGCCCCAGCTCGCCGGTAAGTCCTGACGATATTGGCGTACCGCGTAGCGTAAGTAGCCGCGCGAATCGCCCACCGATTGGTGCGCGTCCCAAAGCACGTGCCGCGCCACCTCGGGATCGCGGCTGTATTCGTACATGTCCTGCGCATCGGTCATGCGTAGCTTGCGTAAAAGCAGCCTGCCCGTCTCCAGTTCGGGCAGATCGTGAAAAAATCCGTCCACGTTCATAGGCGGCCTCCCGTCATGCGCGCCCCGCAATGCTGCGCCGCGCAATATCAACTTCTTCATAAGCTATACCGAAAACGCCGTGCGGTTAATATACACCGGCGTTATCCCCCTATCGCCTCGTACATGAATATGTTCACGCCCTCGGCTGAATCCAGCGCCGCTACCTCGCCCGGCAACAGCGCACTGCCTCCGTCAGACCGAATCGGCCCAAACGCAATCACACCCGATGTGTTCTCATACTTGTCCCCCGTGCGCCGTATCGTCGCCGGCGGCATACGCATAAGCGCCTCGTACTCAAACCCGCCCCGCAAAATAATCGGATAATCGCGCAAAAACATCTCCCCGCCGCGCAGCCCGCCTATGCGCGCCAGCAGTGCCCGGCATTCCCCGCCCGGCGCAATCGCAATCTCGCCCACACACCCCGGCACACAATCGGCAAACGCCGCGCGGCTGACAAGCCGCCCGTCCAGCTCAAATACCTCGGCAGTAACCCGCTCAAACGCCCCGCCGCGCACAAACACATTCAGCGTGATCTGTTCGCCCGGATCGTGCGCCCACATCTCACCATCCGCATACACGCCCACCTCGCGCAGGGCATGTCTAAGCGCATAATATGCGGGCCGCGCCGCGTCGCCGTCAAACAAATCCCACGAAGCAATCGCATCGTCCGTATCGCCAATATCGAACGCCGCATTGCCGCGCTCGACCGCGCGCGCCGTATACTGCGCCTGCAAGTACCGCGTTACGCGCGAAAGCCGCGCA
Source organism: uncultured Eubacteriales bacterium (assembly GCA_900553645.1). The sequence goes on along the minus strand of USEE01000345.1, from coordinate 1,027 downwards.
ATATCGCCCAGCGCGCCCTCGCCAAACGTCCCCTCCACAGGCATATCGACGATCAATTCCCCGCCCAGCGCACAAAGCGCCGGCCGCGGTATCGGTCTTTCGGGCGCGTCCAATCTACGCAGGGCGACGTTATGCTCAAACGTGGGACTGGGCGCACACTTAGGCTGGTACACGCAGGCGTGCGGGGTCATGGGCGTTGTCATAGTCATGACATGCGCGCCCGCCTCATCCGCCTTACGCAAAAAGCTTTCGGGCAGGTATGTACCCGACTGGGCATAGAACATGCTTATGCCCGCCTCCAGCAATTGTTCCAGCTTTTCCGCGAGGAAGGCGCTATTGCCGAACGCGACGCTGGGCGTTGTGACTTCGCCGGGCGCGAGGAAGCTTCCCGCGCCGAGCGGCTTATCACTTTGGCAGGTGCGCGTCCAGCCCTCGCGCGCATCGCACTCAGCGCCCGCGCGCAGCACGGTCAGCAGCACGCGGCAATCCTGCGGCTGGACATTCAGTTTAAGTTCATGCTCGACGGTCGCGTGTTTTGCGCCCAGCTGATGTTCGAACTCGAACGTATCGATCATTTCGCCGTCCTTAGAGACAACATATCTGAATATATATCGTCCCGCGGAATGCGAATCCACAGCAACCTGTGCCAGCGCGCCGAAATCGCGGGGCGCAAGCTCGAAGTACATTATATGCAAACTCCAGCAGCCGCGCAGATTAACGCCGCCCCACACTCCGCGTCCCGGGCGTGGTTCCCATTCCTCCTCAGGCGAAAATTCGATTCTAATCCGATTCACGCCCTCGCGGACAGCCTCAGCAGCATCGAACGTCTTAGGCCCGCCCAAAAACTCGCCGATCATCACATCATTAAGCAGCACGCGCCCCTGTCCCCGAATCCACTCAAACTCGACATAAGTCCGCTCACAATCCCACTCGCCAATATCGAACTCCCCCTCCAGCGCAAACTCCCTCCGCTTGACCCACTCCGCCTCAAACACGCCCATCCCGCTAAACCGATCGCAAAGCAATC
>USEE01000344.1 GCA_900553645.1 uncultured Eubacteriales bacterium | reverse complement strand
ATCTTACTTAACAATTTTGAGGATTTCAAGCTATGTTTACTGTCATTCGGCCATATTTTACTTGTCATTAGACATGTTTTTTGCTACTTTGGGCATGTTTTCCACATTGTGCAGCCGTTTTTATCCTTATGTGGCGGGGTATATTACAAAAAAGGAACCTGTGCCGCGCATTATGCGCAGTAAGCTCCGTAAATCGCCGCGCGATATATGAAAGCGCCCGGTCGCATTATATGCCGCCCGGACGCTTCAACGCACAAATATCATTCAAAAGTCTTGCTAGCCGATGCGGAGCTGCCGCCCGCCTTAAACTCGCTAGGATTTACGCCGCATATGCGCTTAAACGCCGCGCGGAACACCGTGACCGAATTATAGCCGGTCTGGTCGGCGGTGACTTCGACCGATCTGCCCTCCGAGAGCAGCTCGCACGCGCGGTTTATGCGCAGGCGTTCCAGATATTCGGAATAGTTCACGCCCTTTTGCGCCTTAAAGAGGCGGGACAGATATGTCTCGGACAGGCCGAATTTTTCCGCAACCACGGTAAGGCTCAGCTGCTTATCGGCATAGTTTGCGTCGATAAACTCGCATATGGGCTCGATTGCGCGGCGATTGCCCGCAGCCTTGCGCTGACGCTCGATCTGCTCTGCGGCGCGCATACACCACGCGTAGAAATCCTCCAGCGGCGAATCGGCGCGTATCACGCTGGACGGCTCCACGTTTACAATGTCGCGCTCCCCCGCAATCGGAGTAAACTGCGCCTCGCGCTGTATGCGCGCGCACGTCATATGGAACGCGCACATAAGGCGCGTCGCGACGCCGGGGTCTTCGCGCAGGCAGGCGCGGTTTTTCTCGACAACGCCGTCCAGCGCCGCCTTAAGCTCGGCAGTCGAGCCGGACTTGGTCAGGCGTATTATGCGTTCCTCCGACTTGACCGAATAATGCACGCTTATGGAGCGCAGCTGCTCGTAGGAGTCCACGCGGTCTATCGCGCCCGGCTCGGCGTCCCAGCGATGCACGCGCATGTCGGCGTACTTGTATCGCTCGCAAAGCGTATGACTGCTGTCGGACGGGCAGATAGTTATGCGCGGCGGCGGACACGACGCGTCGGCAAACGCCTGCATAAGGCCGGCAAGCAGCGCGCGCTGCTCACCTTCGCCGCAGAAAAACACTACCGCCCAGCGCTCCTCGTCCAAGCGGGTGGACGCGGCCGCAGCGTGCGGCAGACCTGCGAGCTGTTCGATAAGCAGCAGGCGCGTCATATCGCCCTGAGTATCGCCGCTGTCGCCGGTCTCCACCATTATCAGCGCCACCGCCGCGTCATCCTCGGGATAGCGCTGCTGCGCACGCTCAAAGTTTTCGCGCAGCACGCGTTCGGGCGTGTCGCCGCGCAGCCGCGACGCGAGCAGCTGACGGCCCAGCATCTGCGACTGCGCATCCAGACGCGAATTGGCGGCCACGCAGTTGTTTTTCATGAGTGTGATCATCTGGCGCAGGTAATCGTATTCGCTCGCGTTGCCGGGGCGGCCCACGCCCTGAGCGCCCGCGTCGTCGTCCCCCACCAGTTCCACCAGACCGCGTACAGGCTTGAAATAGCGCCGCGCGAACAGAATCGCCAGTATGACGAGCATGACGATTTCCACGCCCAGCATTACATATACCGCAAGCTTCAGGTAATTTATGTCGCCGAATATCTGATCGGGGCTGAGCGCGGCCACGAAGCGCCAGCCGTTTTTGGACTGGCTGACCACTATAAAGCGGCTGCCCGACGAAGTACTGAGCGTGGCGCCGCTATCGCCGTAGGAATATGCCGCGTCCCACGCTAAGGAGCGCACCTCCTCGCTCACGTCGCCCAGCGCGGCCAGCTCCTGACCGGTCGCATCGTACACAAGCACGCTGCCGTCGGTATACGTTTCAAGTATTTCCTCAAGCGCGGCAGTGACACTTTCCAATGGCATTACGGCAATTAGCTTGCCCATGCCGGACATTGTGCGCACGCTGCGCGTATACAGTATGGCGTCATGGCTTTTGACAGTAGCTTCTTCCGTACCGGTGCGCATGGTCACGCGCCGCGCGGGGAAATAGCGGGCATAGTGCGCGTCATTCAGCATGTAGTCGCGCCAGGCGTTCGCATCCATTCCGTCATATCTGAAGAAAACGTTATAATACCTGTCTAGACTGATAAATATATGCGTGGACGTAATCATTGTGTCCGAGCGGCTGCTGTACAGCATTACATCCAGCAGATCGCCGCTTATGGCCCTGTTGTTTTGCAGCGTCTTATGCGCGTTTTGCATATTGGAATGCGTCGTCGCCTCCTGACTGATCGGGCGGCTGGATACCATGCGGGTTATGT
>USEE01000343.1 GCA_900553645.1 uncultured Eubacteriales bacterium | reverse complement strand
CGCGGGTGTACTGGCCGCGGTTGAAGTCGGCCATGTCGATGGTCTTGGGCGAGCGCGCGCTCCACAGGCGCAGCATGTCGACCATGACGGTATCATAGCCCAGTATCGGCACATCGTAAGGCACGGCCATGACGGTCTTATAATCGGTGTGCCTGATTTTGAGCGCGCCGGTGGACCAGTCCTCCTCTATATTGCCGCCGAAATGAACCTCGACGGTTTCGGAGGGCTTGCAGATTTCCCAGATGTTGCCGTCCTTGAGCCAGTTGTCGGGCATTTCCATCTGATAGCCGTTGACTATCTTCTGCTGGAACAGGCCGTATTCATAGCGGATGGAACAGCCCATCGCGGGCAGGTTGAGCGTGGCCAGCGAGTCCATAAAGCACGCCGCCAGACGGCCCAGACCGCCGTTGCCCAGACCGGGCTCGGGCTCGCACTCGCCGATTTCGCGCAGGTTGAGGCCCAGTTCGTCCATCGCGTCCACATACGCCTGTTCGTTGAGCAGGTTAATCATGTTGTTGTGCATGGCGCGGCCAATCAGGAACTCGGCCGAGAGGTAGTAGACCTTCTTGGCCTTCTGCCGCTTGCGCTCGCCGCGCGAGGACGTGCGGCGCTCCATCACCTCGTCGCGCACGGTGCTGGCCAGCGCCTGATAAATCTGCTCCTTAGTAGCATCGGCCACCTCGCAGCCGAAGTAGCGTTCCAGCTTGCCCTTAACCGACTCGATTATTTCATCCTTATTATAAACGCTATGCGCCATTTATTTTCCTCCCTGTTCATCCATGCGTGAAGTTTTAAGGCGGGTGCTTCGTTTAGGGTCGCGGGTACTGCCTTAGCATATGCCCTTACGATAAATATCATAAGGCCGCTCATCGCAAAATTGCGCCCTCAAAATCAGCCTATTCGCCCTTATCCCACGCCGTTACATGCCCCGCGTCTACGCGCAGAGCCTTTTCTATGCGCGCGCCCGCGAGGTCGTCAATGTCCGTGCAGGTGACAATCGTCTGCACGCCCGATATGCAGTCCAACAGCATACGCCGCCGCTGCGGGTCGAGTTCGCTCATCACGTCGTCCAGAAGCAGTATGGGCCATTCGCCGCACTCGTTATACATTACGCTGAGTTCGCTGAGTTTGAGCGAGAGCGCGGTGGTGCGCTGCTGACCCTGAGAGCCGAACGCGCGCACGTCGCGTCCGTCGATCATAAGCTCCAGATCATCGCGGTGCGGCCCGAACGTGGTGGAACCGATTATCATGTCGCGCTTGCGCGCACGCGCAAGTCCCTCGGCCATGCCGCGCAGTGCGTCGCCCGCGTCGGTGCAGCCAGCATAGCGGCACACGAGCGTCTCGCGCCCGCCGGTTATGTGGGCGTGATGGCTGCCCGCGAAGCCGCTGAGCATTTCGACAAAATCCGCGCGCATTTTGACTATCTGAGCGCCCTCAGATGCGAGTATCTCATCCCAGCTGTCCAGCGTGCCCGCGAGCGCGGGGTTGGCTGCGATTTCGCGCAATAGGTTGTTGCGCTGCTTGAGCGCGCGGTTGTAGCGCTGGAGCGAGTAGTAGTAGACCGGCCGTATCTGGGACAGCTCCATGTCGATGAAGCGCCGCCGCTCGCCCGGCCCGGACTTAACCAACATCAGATCCTCGGGCGCGAACAGCACCGTTGCGATCATGCCCATAAGCTCGCCCGAGCGCCGGAGGAGCTTGCCGTCCACGCGCATCTGCTTGGCCGACGTGTCGGGCAGGAGCGCGCTTAGGTCGTGACTGCCGTCGCGCTTGCGCCACTTTAGAGCGATGCGCGCCTGATGCGTGCCTTCGCGAATGAGTTCCTTGTCGCGCGGAGTGCGATGCGACCGGCCGATGGAGCATAGGCGCACGGCCTCGAGCATGTTGGTCTTACCCTGCGCATTGCCGCCCGCAAGCACGTTAATGCCGGGCGCGAAATCCAGCGTCTGATCGGCGTAATTGCGGTAGTCGGTCAGTCTTATCGACGAAATTTCCATAGTAAGCAGCAAACCTCCGTCGCGCGATAGTGCACGCCAGATTAATATAACACGTTCGCGCGGGATTTGCATCATGCACGGGTAAATACGCATGGAATTTTTAACGCGCAGATGTTACTGCGATTCATTATTATGATTAAACAAGGCTTATATGGGCATGCAAAGGCACTTATACTTTTTATTGAGCTTATCTATCATTGATTGGCGGCGGTTTTACTGTGCGTATCTGTATTCGACTTGAGTCAATCTTGCTGTTCTTTCATTCGTTTGGTTCTCGTTCGCAAGTTCGGCATTTAATAGCCCTTTTATTTTTGGTGCCTCCGGCGGCCAAGGAGGGCAAGGGGGATTGCGAGTTCCCCCTATGC
>USEE01000342.1 GCA_900553645.1 uncultured Eubacteriales bacterium | reverse complement strand
CTACATCTCTCCCGCCTATCCACATCTTCTGCGCTCATCTCCCTTGCATCAGAATGCCTTACATTCCCGCCTCAATCGCCACAATTGCTTTCAAATGCTTCAAAATTAGTTCACACAGAAACGTTGATTCTTCAGTCCTATTCGTGCTACAATACATACATCGATTTGAACGGGAGGAAATATTATGAAGGCAAATGTAAAACGCGTATCTCTCTTGCTCGCGCTCGTGATGATAATGTTCACCTTTGCCGCGTGCGGCGGCGGGGAGACTGCTGCGCCTACCGCCGTGCCCGGCGAGGACGGCACGCTTTCGGCTGATAAGACCGACAAGCTGAACGTATATCTGGTCTCCACCTATGTTGACGAAAACGGGTTGGATTCGCTCAAGAGCTTCATTAGCGACACTTTGGGCGATGACGTTACCATCCATTACGACACAACCTTCACCGGCGACGGCTCCGATCCCTCGGTACAGATGGCCGGCATGATGAAGCTGACCGCCGCAATCGCCGCCAAGGAAGTTGACCTAATCATCGCCGACGACACAAACGCCGCGCGCAACGCCCGCAGCGAAGCCTTCTATGAGCTGAGCGACATACTGACCGCGGACGAGATAAGCGCGCTGGGCGACAAGGCGCTCAGCTACGACATGCTGGACGACGAAGGCAACGCCAGCGGCGAAAAGACCCCGGTATGCGGCGTGGATATTACCGGCGACGAAGTCATAACCCCGGCAATGGGCAGCTCCAGCGCGGGCGCGTTTGTCGCGGGCAACGCGGCCAATCTCGAAAACGCAAAGACCGTGCTGAAGGCGCTGGCCGCGCGCGCTCAGGCCGAATGATATTATCGTCCGGATTACATACTATTTATATAAACAAACTTTCATGAGCCTCCTTCACAAACCGGCGCGTTCCCTTTAATCGCAGGGGCGCGCCGCTTTTTTATGTGCGCACAGGGCATATCGGTCTGCCGCCGCGCCTAAACTGGAATGAGCGGCAGCCCTTTGCAAAGGCAGGAATCGCCGCGCCGTATGCCTCAGCCGACTATCCCAAACCTGCCTGAACGCCGCTTTTGTAAGGTAATGTAATTTTGATATAAATATTGCGTCAGAATACGCTATGAATTAGCCTTTGTGCGCTATTGCTTGACACAATCGGGTGCTATACTTTTCACATTCATTTCCCTACTTTTTATGGAGGCGCTTATGGCACGAAAATCCCGAAATTATGAGATCGACATGTGCAACGGCCCGCTTACGCGAAAGATAATCACGTATTGCATACCGCTGGCGCTGTCGGGCATATTGCAGCTGCTGTACAACGCGGCGGACATTATCGTGGTGGGACGCTTCACCGGCCCTACCGCGCTGGCGGCGGTCGGCTCCACCGGCTCGCTGATTAACCTGATAGTCAACCTGCTTATAGGTCTTTCGGTCGGCGCGAGCGTGTGCGTGGCCAACTTCTACGGCGCGGGCCGCGAGAAGGACGTGCGCGAGACAGTGCATACCGCCATGCTGATAAGCGTGATCGGCGGCGTTATCGTCGCGGTCGTGGGCATGGTGTTTGCAAAGACATTTTTAGGCTGGATGGGCTCGCCCGACGACGTTATCGACCAGGCGACGCTGTACCTGCGCATATACTTCGCTGGTATGCCGCTGACGATGGCGTATAACTTCGCCTCGGCCATATTCCGCGCGCTGGGTGATACCAAGCGGCCGCTGTACTATCTGGCGGTTTCGGGTCTGGTCAACGTAATACTGAATCTGATATTTGTTATAGTGTTTAAGATGGGCGTGGCGGGCGTTGCCACCGCGACCGTCGTGGCGCAGGCGGTGTCGACCACGCTGATAATAATGTGCATGATCCGCTCGCATAGCGTCATTCATCTTCAGCGCGATATGCTGCGCATACATGGCGATAAGCTGAAAGAGATAGTGCGCGTGGGTCTGCCCGCGGGTCTGCAGGGCACGATATTCTCCATATCCAACGTGCTTATACAGTCCTCCATTAACTCGTTCGGCTCAATCGCGATCGCGGGTAACTCGGCGTCGTCCAACCTCGAAGGCTTTATGTATACGTCGATGAACTCGGTGTATCAGGCGGCGCTGTCGTTTGCGGGTCAGAATATGGGCGCGCGTAAGTATTCCCGCCTTAAAAAGGTGCTGTGCAACTGTCTTGCGATAGTGACGGGCATAGGCATAGGCATGGGCGCGATAACGTATTTGTTCAGGTATCAGCTGCTGGGCATATACTCCAGCGACATGGACGTAATCAACTTCGGCATAGAGCGGCTGGAGCTGTTCTGCCTGACGTACTTCACCTGCGGCGTGATGGACGTAATGGTAGGCCAGATGCGCGGCATGGGAT
>USEE01000341.1 GCA_900553645.1 uncultured Eubacteriales bacterium | reverse complement strand
TTGATGACGCAGAAATGGCGCAAAAGACGCCGAAATTGCGGATTAGGGAATTTTTAAGACACACTCTAAAATAAAAAAACGATAACCGCAAAGGAGAAGCCGCGCAAAGCCGCTTCTCCTTTGACCAATATTTATTTAACCATACTTTGTCAAGCCGCACGCGCGGCGTTAATAAGGAGAGATTACAATGATAGAAGCTCTTAAAAGCATAATCGGCGACGAAAGCCGCATAATCGCGGGCGACATCCCTGACAAGTACTTAAGCGACACGCTGGGCCGCAGGCACGGCACGGCGGCGGCGCTGGTATTCCCGGTATCCACCGACGAGGTGGCGGGCGTGATGCGCTATGCGTGGGAGCATTCCATCCCGGTAACGCCGCGCGGCGCGGGCACCAATCTGGTGGGATCGACCGTGCCCCATGGCGAGGGCATAGTGCTCGACCTGAGCCGCATGAACCATGTGCTTGAGATAGACGAGGAGACATTCACCGCGACGGTCGAGCCGGGCGTGGTGCTTGAGGATTTTCAGGCCATGGTCGAGGCGAAGGGCCTATTCTACCCGCCGGATCCGGGCGAAAAGACCGCGACAATCGCGGGCAACATCGCGACCAACGCGGGCGGTATGCGCGCGGTCAAGTACGGCGTGACGCGCGACTATGTGCGCGGGCTTGAGGTAGTGACCGCCGACGGGCGCGTGATTACCGCGGGCACCAAGAACGTAAAGGACGCGAGCGGCCTGAGCCTGAAGCACCTGATCGTGGGTTCGGAGGGCACGCTGGGCGTAATCACCAAGTGCATACTGCGCCTGGTGCCCAAGCCCGAGGTATCGCGCTCGGCGCTGGTGCCGTTTGGCGATCTGCAGACCGGCATATCGTCGGTGCTCAAGATAATAAAGGCCAACGCCAACCCCACCGCGATTGAGTTTATCGAGCGCAGCGTGGTCGAGCTGGGTGAGAGCTTCACCGGCCAGAAATTCCCCTGCTCCGAGGCCAAGGCATACATACTGCTCACCTTCGACGGCACGAGCGAGCAGGTGGACGCGGGCATTGAGCGCGTTAAGGCAGTCACCAGGGCGAGTGGCGCTATCGACTTTATCGAGCTTACCGATCCGGCGCAGGCCGCCGCGATATGGCGCGTGCGCGGCTGCCTTGTAAAGGCGGTCGAGGCGTTCTCCGAGCAGGAGCCGGTCGATCTGGTAGTACCGATCAACCGCACCGCCGAGTTCATCGAATTTGTGCACAAGCTGGAAGCCGAGTCGGGTATGCAGATGATCGCGTTCGGCCATGCGGGCGACGGCAACGTCCATCTGTGCGTGGTGCGCGGCAAGCGTTCCGACGAGGAATGGGAGCACGAACTGAAGGCCAACATGACGCGGCTGTACAACAAGGCATACGAGCTGGGCGGGCTTACTTCGGGCGAGCACGGCATTGGACTTGCCAAGCGGCCCTACTTCCTGGCTAATACTAACGAAAACAATCTTGAGGTCATGCGCGCTATAAAGGACGCGCTGGACGCGAAACATATACTGAACGACCATATATCTTATCTGAAGTGAGGTAGTGCATCATGCGCAAACTTTCGGGCCGCACGGCCACATTCACCGATTCCGTAATACGCCGCATGACGCGCGTGTCCAACCAGTACGGCGCGGTCAACCTGTCGCAGGGCTTCCCGGACTTTGACCCGCCGCACGAGATTACCGACCGGCTGGCCGAGATTGCGGCGCACGGCCCGCATCAGTACGCTATCACGTGGGGCGCGCAAAATTTCCGCGACGCGCTGGCGCGCAAGCACGAGCACTTCACCGGCCTTAAAATCGACCCGAACAGTCAGATCGTCGTGACCTGCGGCAGCACCGAGGCGATGATGGCCGCCATGATGACCGTGACCGATCCGGGCGACGAGGTTATCGTATTTTCGCCGTTTTACGAGAATTACGGCGCGGACGCGATACTATCGGGCGCGCAGCCGATTTACGTGCCGCTATACCCGCCTGAATTCAACTTTAACGAGGCCGAATTGGAGGCCGCGTTCAAGCGCCAGCCCAAGGCGCTTATCCTATGCAACCCGTCCAATCCGTGCGGCAAGGTATTCACGCGCAAGGAGCTGGAGTACATTGCGTATCTGGCGGACAAGTACGATGTATACGTAATCACCGACGAGGTATACGAACACATTGTATACGCGCCGCATGAGCATGTATATTTTTCCACTCTGCCGGGCATGTTTGAGCGCACTATTACGTGCAGCTCGCTATCCAAGACGTATTCGATAACCGGCTGGCGCTTAGGCTACATAATCGCGTCGCCCGAGATAATCGATTCGGCGCGCAAGGTACACGACTTCCTGACGGTAGGCGCGGCCGC
>USEE01000340.1 GCA_900553645.1 uncultured Eubacteriales bacterium | reverse complement strand
GAGATCATGCCCAGTCTCGTGGTCTCGGAGATTTGTATAAGAGACAGGTGCGCATCTAAGTCGACGGGGAGCGATTTTTGTATGCGCTTTAGCTCCGCTGGATTGCGGCCTATTATCGCTATTGTTGAGTAGCCTGATGCTTTGTAGCCGCGAATTAGACGCTCTATCTGCGATGCCTGCTCCGCGGGCTTGCCGAAATGCTCAAATACCGGTGGATTGCCGTGTCGTAATACCGGCTGGGCTTCTGACTGACCCGGTACCGGCTGCGCGCGCGCTGCGTAAGTTGCCGTCTGCATTATCTCTACCGTGTTGCGGTAGCTGGTGATTAGATCGTGCCGCGTGACCTCGCCGCCGAATACGCCCTGCGCCACCTCGTTCCAGTCGGTTATGCCCCGGTACGCGTGTACGCCCTGCATCAGATCGCCCACTATCGTGAATGAATCGTTGCCCGTCAACCGCCTGAGCAGCTTGAACTCCATAGGCGAAAAGTCCTGCGCCTCGTCGATCACTAAGTGCCGTATGTCCGGCCGCTTTATTTCAAACATGCGCAGCGCAATCAGACATAGCGCCGCCACGTCCTCGCTCTCGATAAGCTTCGGCGTTGCGCGCCCCAGCGTGTATTCGGCCGCCTCGCCGCCCTGCCTTGACCAGAATTCGCGCAGTGCCTCAACCGCATCCGGCTTCCTGAACGTCGCGACGGTCTGCTTCACAAAGTCGTTGACGCCCGTGTGCGCGCGCTTGATCTGCTCGTCGCGCTGGTCGAATAGTTTCTTCAGCTTCTCGCGCCGCGCGGGGCTGTCCGGGCTTTGGCATATGCGCTCTACCTTCCTGTCGCACGTCTCGTTTAGCCAGCTTTCTACATCGCTGGCGGCCTGCTTCGTCAGGTGCTTGAGAAGCTTTGAAAACTCCTTCAGCCGCCGTTCAATCGGGTGCGGGCGCGCATCGACCATCATGAATTCGTATATCTTCTGACTGGTCATGACCGTGACCGGGCCGTACTTTATATCGTCATGGCGCGCAAATTCGCGTTCGTAATCGTCCATGAATCTTTCCAGCGCCGCATATGTCTGGAGTGAACCCTTTTCGCGCAGTACGCGGGTAAGGCATTCGCGCCCCGCGGCGTCCATGCTCAGCATCTCGCCCAGCCTGTCCCTGCTGTCCACGCGCGGCAGGCGCTTGCCCAGCAGCGACGCGATAAGCTGCCCAAATGTGGTCTGCACCACGCGGTCAACGCCTAAGTCGGGCAGTACGCCCGAAATATAGTCCAGAAACAGCGGGTTAGGCGCGATTATCATCATCTGTTCAGGGCGCATTTTGTCCTGATAGGCATATAGCAGGTATGCGATTCTGTGCAGCGCGATAGTGGTCTTGCCCGAACCGGCCACGCCCTGCACGATCAGCGCCCTGTCGGGCTTATGCCTTATCACGAAGTTCTGTTCGGCCTGAATGGTTGTGACGACCTCGCGCAGGCGGTCGGAGCCGACCGCGCCCAGCACTGACTGGAGGTATGCGTCCTGCGCCACCACGTCGGTATCGAATATGGTTTTAAGCTCGCCCTGCTCTATGCCGAACTGGCGCTTGAGTTTGAGTTCACCCTTAATCTCGCCGTCGGGCGCGGTATAGTTCATCGGTCCGAGCTGGCCCGAGTAGTACAGATTGGCCACCGGCGAGCGCCAGTCCACCACCTCAATATCCAGCGATTCGCGCCGCGTGACGCCATACTTTCCTATATAATATGTATCGATATATTTATGGCGTTTAGGCAGAAAATCGACGCGCGTAAAGTAGGGCTTCTCGGCGGCAAGGTGCAAATTATTCAGCGTTATCTCATCGCGCGCGTACATCATCTCGCGCACAGGCACGGCGTCCGGGTCGAACCGCCTTGCCTCATTAAGCTTTTTAAGGTCGTCGCTCAGCGCCGCCTCCGCCAGCGCGGTCTCCTGTGCAACGACTCCCAAAGTATGTTCAAGGTGCTGCATCTCGTGTTGAGCGTCCGGGTGTTGGATGATGGCCATAAGCGCCTCCTTTATTTAGCTAAAGTATGAAAAAATGGGGTAAATATTTTATCACGGTTCGGCGAGGCAGTCAAGTAAATATTACGGAGGGAGACGTGTTCTTTCTTTTCAGAAGAAAAGAAAGAACCAAAGAAAAGTCGATTGGCTGTTCTCCCGCAAGACTTACTTAGTTCTGGCGCTTTAGGAGGACTATATATAGGAAGCAACTGGGGATTTCTTTCGCCGCTGATTCGCTCTTAGAGTCAGCGGCGTTTGCTTTTGCCCGCGTTTATGGCTCACGCAAGCTATAATCTTACTTAGCTTCGGGATTCCGCGAATGTAGGCTTCTTGTTTAGGCAGGTTGCGCCCGCGCCA
>USEE01000339.1 GCA_900553645.1 uncultured Eubacteriales bacterium | reverse complement strand
CCTCGTACTCGATCTCCTTATAGCCCTTGATGCTCTTCTCGACGAGCACCTGGTGCACGGGCGAGAGCGAAAGGGCGTTGCGCATCATCTCGCGCAGTTCGGTCTCGCGGCCTTTCCAGAAGGAGGCGCGGAAGTTCAGGTCGAACGATACGACGGTGCCGTACTGCTTGGCGGTTTCGGCCAGCTGCAGGCAGAATTCGCCGGTTTCGGGGCTCATCGCGGCGATCAGGCCGGACAGGTGCAGCACCTTAACGCCCTCGTCGCCGAACAGGCGCTTGAGGTCGAAGTCCTTTACGTTCAGCGTGCGGCCGACTTCACCGGCGCGGTCGTTGGTCACGCGCGGGCCGCGCTTGCCGTAGCCGCAGTCGGCGATATTGAACTGATGGCGATAGCCCCAGGGGCCTCCCTGCTCAACCTCAGCGCCCTCGTATTCGATATGGCGGCGGCTGAGGTCATCCTTGATGAAGCGCGCGATGGGCGAATCCTTTACAAAGGTGGTCAGCACCTTGGTCTTGAGGCCCAGCGAGGCCGATACGCCCAGTACGTTAGACTCAGCGCTGGTGGCCTGCATGGTAAACAGGCGCGATACATGCACGGGCTGACGGTTCTGCGGGGTGATGCGCACGCCCATCGACGTGGGTACGACCAGCGCATATTTAGCGTTTTGCTTAAACTCCATTTGGTTATCCCTCCAATGCGACGCCCGACGAGCGGGTCATCGCCTATTCTGCCTTATAGCAACATCATTCTACCATTTTTTGATCATTAAGTCAATCATCATGTGATAAAATGCGGATAATAAGTATCTGGACAGGGCGGCTGTTCAAATGAATTGTATGCTTTTCAGCGCGAGTGCGGACAAGCACTAGCTTGGCTTGCAGGGCGATTATGTTCAGGGCGCTTCCGGACTTTGCCTGTATGTACTTGCCCTGCCTTTCTACTATATATATTTGCAATATTAGTAAGGCAGAATGAGAATATTTCGCTTATGTGAGGGCATTTGTATGATAAGTTCTGAGCAGTCAGCGCCGGGATTTTATTATAACGTTTCGTAAGACATACGTTCGATCATGACTGTACCGAAAAAACGAGCGGCCAAGCCGCGCCTCTACACAGCCTGAACCGCTCGATTGCACTATTTAATTAAACCTCCAGCGCGCCGGTAAGCTCACTGACCGCATTCACGCCGGTCGCATCGCAGTATTTTTCCAGTTCGTCGATTATGTTGACGCACGCCATCGGGTCGTGTATGTTGGCCGTACCCACCATTACCGCGCTCGCGCCGCACAGCATGAACGCCGCCGCGTCCTCGCCGGTCATTATGCCGCCCATGCCGATCACGGGCACATTGACCGCGCGCGAAGCCTGCCATACCATGCGCAGCGCAACCGGGCGCACTGCCGGGCCGGACAGGCCGCCCACTATGTTGGCAAGTATCGGCTTTTTCTTATACACATCGACCGCCATGCCGGTCAGCGTGTTTATCAGCGAAATCGCGTCCGCGCCCGCCTCCTCAGCCGCGCGCGCGCATTCGGCGATGTCGGCCACATTGGGCGACAGCTTGACTATCAGCGGCTTCTTGGCCGCAGGTTTGGTCAGCTTTACTATATTGTATATGGACTCCGGGCGGGTACCGAACGCCACGCCGCCCTCCTTAACGTTGGGGCAGGATATGTTCATCTCCAGCATGTCCACATCGCTGTGCGACAGGCGATCGGCCATGTAAACGTAATCGTCCTCGCACGCGCCGGCCATGTTGGCGATTATGACCGTGCCCTGCTGCTTAAGCCACGGCAGATCGTCGACGATGAACGCATCCACGCCCGGGTTCTGCAATCCCACCGAGTTAAGCATACCCGACGGAGTTTCGGCCACGCGCGCAGGCGGATTGCCCTGACGCTTGAGACGTGTCAAGCCCTTTACCGATATGCCGCCCAGCAGCGACACGTCATAAAAATTCTGATATTCGCGCCCAAAGCCGAACGTGCCCGAGGCCGCGATAACCGGGTTTTTGAACGCCACGCCGCAAATATTTACGCCCATGTCAGCCATCGAATTCCACCTCCGACGCATCGAATACCGGCCCGTCCACACATACGCGCTTGTAATTCCAGCCGTCGCCGTCCTTTTCGCGTATCTTGCAATTGCACACAAGGCACGCGCCCAGACCACAGCCCATGCGCTCCTCCAAGGACAACTGGCACCTTACACCCAGACGGTTGCATATCGCCTGTACAGCCTTAAGCATAGGCGTGGGGCCGCAGCACATCACGCAGTCGGGGCGGCTTGCGTTTATCTCGCGCTCCAGCGCCGCGGTTATGAAGCCGCGCTCGCCCAGAGAGCCGTCCTCGGTCGCGACAATCGCATCTTCCGTGCCGAACGCATACTTCGCACTGCGGAAG
>USEE01000338.1 GCA_900553645.1 uncultured Eubacteriales bacterium | reverse complement strand
TGTGACAAATGGGAGGCAATCCAATAATGCTTAAGATTGGCGTGGCCGATTACGGCATGTTTGTATGGGAGGGCGGCCTGTTCGACTATGAACAGCGCCTGCGCGACATAAAAGCGATAGGTTATGACGGTCTGGAGCGTCTGCGCCCGGTAAGCGAGTCGGACGCCATAAATACCGCCGCTATGGTCAAGAAGCTGGGCATGGACTTTGCAACCTGCCTTGCGCCCACGGCAGAAAAGTCGATACAGTGGACTGCCGCACTGGGTAAGGATTACGTGTGGGCCGACGTGAGCGCCAAGAACTTCGACGATTTCTGCCGTCAGGTAAATGTTCAGGCGCGCGCGTGCGAACGCTATGGCATTCGCGTGGCGCTGCACAACCATCTGGGCAGTCTGGTCGAAACTCAGGAGCAGCTGGACGAATTCATGCGCCGCTGCCCGGACGCGGGACTGCTGCTGGATACCGGCCATCTGGCTGTGGCAGGCGGCGATGCGCTAATGACGGCGAGCCGCTATTACGACCGTCTGGTCGCGGTACACCTGAAGTGCTGGGTCATGAAGGACAAGGATGCGCCCGAGTGGTACAACCGCGGCTACTTCACCGGCCTCGACTATGTACCTACCGAGCCGAACGCGGTATACGTACCCAACGCGGAGGTCGTCGCGCTGCTCAAGTCGCGCGGCTTTGACAAGTGGATAATGGTCGAGCACGATACTCACCTGCGCGAGCCGCTAGAAGATCTGGCCGAAAGCCGCAAGTGGATGCGCGAACATGGAATCTGACCATAGCAAAATATAAAAGTATAAAAATACAAACCCGGCGGCATAAAAACCGTCGGGTTTGTTATATGCGCCTATCTCAGCGTATCAATAAAGTTTTCCACATACTCATGTGCCACAGCCGCGCCGCCCACGCCGTCCGGGTGCGGCCCATACTTGGACATGTATTCGCGCTCGCCGCCTATCGACAGCACGCTTGCCATATCGAACATCGCGTCCGCGCCGAGATGCCCCGGCGCTTTAATCGCCGCGTTTATCCTGCGCCAGTTGGTTATGTAATCGCCCTCATAATCGAACGGCGGCACGGTGAATATCACGACGCGCGGCGCTTTGGACGCGGCCTTAATCGCCGTGATTATTGAGCGCAGACGCTCAATGCAAATGTCGGCATCGCCCTCGCCGTGCAATATGTCGTTTACGCCCAGGCATATGTTCACGACATCGGCGTTCTTAGTGCGCGCCAGCCATGCGCCGTCGCTGGCCGCATCCTTTATCTGCGCATAGCCCAGTCCGATATTGAGCGAAGCATATCGATCGGCCAATGCCTTAGCAATGCGCGCCGCCCAGCTTTCGTACATATCGACGCGCGTGCCGCATCCCTGCGTGATAGAATCGCCGATGAAAACCATGTGCGGCAGGGGAGTGCCTTCCGCCTCAAACAGATCGGGCAGCACGCACAAATTCTGCGGCTCCAGCGTCAGCGCGTCAGTAAAAAAATATGCACTGTCCATAGTATGTTCGCCGTCAGCATAGTAGCATAGTGCCTGACTGTCGGGTGTGGCCGGTATTATAGCGCCCTGTGCGCCGGCGCGCAGACACCACCTGAACTCAATATACCCATCGACAACATTGGCATCGCATGTATCGCTGAGTATGACTTCTCGCGACGCGACAGCACGCGATTTTTCGCCGTTAAACGTAACCGGCGAAAATCCATCTTCGTTCGCAAACGCGGCTGATACTATCTCAAACGAACTGCCGGGCATATTGGCATACGATACCAAACCGTTGTCCCATGTAGTATCGACTGTGTTGCTGTACCCGATGCGCCACTTATAACCGGGACGCTGCATGCGCATACGCACGCGGAATGTGCGGCTCTCGCCGGGTGCAAGCCTTACAAAGTAATTATGCGACGTACCGCACAGCACGTTGGGCTGCATGACCTTTTCCATATAGTTCACCTCATCATACTTATCGACGGAATAAATTCACGCATACTATAACACATCTGCACTTAACATGCAATATAAAAACGCCGTCTGAAATCCAGACGACGCTTGTAATCGAAACGTTTTATCCCTTGACCGCGCCGATCATAACGCCCTTCACGAAGTACTTCTGCAGGAAGGGGTATATGCACAGTACGGGCACGGTGGTAAGTACTATCGCGGCGTACTTTATCGACTCGGCGAACTGGTTCACCTGGTCGTTCTCGGCCGCAGCAGAGTTAAGTATGTTGGAGTTCGCGATAAGCACCGCGCGCAATACGTTCTGAATAGGCAACTTTTCGTTGTCCTTCAGGTATATCGACGCGTTGAACCATGCGTTCCAGTGTCCTACGCCATAGTACAGCAGCAAAACGGCGATGGTGGGCATTATCAGCGGCAGAACTATGCGGAAAACGATAACCAGATCGTTCG
>USEE01000337.1 GCA_900553645.1 uncultured Eubacteriales bacterium | reverse complement strand
CTCGTCGGCAGCGTCAGATGTGTATAAGAGACAGTTCTAAGGGATGCCTTTGATTAAATCGCCGGAGGAAAACAAATGGACGCGCATAAGTGGTTTAAGGAAGCAAAATATGGTATGATGGTTCACTGGGGACTGTATTCGCTGCTGGGCGGCGAATATAAGGGCGAAAAGGTGAGCAGCTACGCCGAATGGGCGCAGACGTATTTTCGCATTCCCAACGCGGAATATGAAAAGCTGGCGACGGCGTTCAATCCGGTATACTTTAACGCCGACGAGTGGGTGCGCTTTGCAAAAGAGTGCGGCATGAAATATATCGTAGTGACCAGCAAGCACCACGAGGGGTTCGCCATGTTCAAATCCCGCGCCGACAAGTTCAACGTTGTCGACGCCACGCCGTTTGGCCGCGACGTTATGGCCGAACTGGCCGAGGCGTGCTATAAGCACGATATGAAGCTGGGCCTTTACTATTCGCAGGACTTGGACTGGCACGAAAAGAACGGCGGCGGGTACCTTTCCAATCATATCCCCAACGCCGGGACTACATGGGACAACAGCTGGGATTTCCCGGACGAGGAGCATAAGGACTTCACCGAATGCTTTGAAAACAAGATAATGCCGCAGGTGGAGGAAATACTGACCGGCTACGGCGATCTGTGCCTTATCTGGTTCGACGTGCCCATGACGATAAACGAAAGCCAGAGCCGCCGCATATACGAGGCCGTGAAGAAGTATCAGCCCAACTGCCTTATCAATTCCCGACTGGGCAACGGCGCATACGATTACGTGTCGCTGGGCGACAACGAAATTCCGGATAAGTTGGAGGACACCACCGGCAAGGCGGTCGATATGAACTCCATCGGCGGCTTCAAGCCCTCGCCTTATGGCTTGTACGAAACTGCCGCCACGCTTAATGATACGTGGGGATTTTCCTACCATGACCACAATTGGAAGACTCCGGAGTTCATAAAGAGCACCCGCGAAAAGCTTAACGGCATGGGCATCAATTACCTTATAAACGTAGGCCCTGACCCGCTGGGCCGCATAACCGCCGACGCACAGCGCATACTGCGCGGCGCAGCAAAGTAAAAAAATTTCTGGCGCAGTCGCCCGCAAGCTGCATTCAGCTTTTGCCGGGCGGCCGCGCCGTCTGTATTTTTCAGCGAATGGGGGAGTAGCATGTATCGTGTGGACGCATACATATCAAGCGCAGACTATAAATTCAAACGCACGTCGCCAAAGGTGGACAGGCAGCCCGACCGCGAGGATCACGCGATGAGCGTGCTGCTGAATACACAGCGCCAGACGATAGACGGCTTCGGCAGCGCATTGACTGAATCCGCGGCTAGCTGCATATGCGCATTGCCCGAGGAAAAGCGGCAGGCGCTGCTGGATGAGATCTATCTGCGCGCGGGCGCGGCGTTTTCCATGTGCAGGCTGCACATCGGCTCGTGCGATTTTAGTCTGGGCGAATATGCCTATACCGAGCCGGACGACCGCGACATGCGCACGTTTTCGTTTGCGCGCGAGGACAAGTACGTCGCGCCGGTGCTTATGGAGGCGCTTAAACGGCGCGGCGATATGACGCTGCTCGCGTCGCCGTGGAGCGCGCCCGGCTGGATGAAAACCAACGGCGACGTGCGCCATGGCGGCAGCCTCCGGGATAACTGGCGGCGCGAGTGGGGCGAGTACGTGGCGCGTTATATAGAGGCATGGCGCGAACGAGGCGCAAACATAGCCGCGATAACCGTACAGAACGAGCCGCACGCCTCCCAGTCGTGGGAAAGCTGCGTTTACGACGCGCGGCAGGAAGCCGAATTGGTAACGGAAATACTGCGCCCGGCGCTCGACCGGCACGGGCTTGCGGACGTAAAGATATTCATATGGGATCACAATAAAGAGCGCGTGTACGAACGCGCACGCGATTCTTTTGCGTGCGGCAACGCGCGCGAGCAGATCGACGGCGTAGCGTTCCACTGGTATTCAGGCGCGCACTTTTTGGGTTTACAGGCGGTGCATGAGGACTTCCCGGAAAAGCGGCTGTGGCTGAGCGAGTTCTGCCAGACGATCGGCACCGACCCGGCGCGCAATTTTGCGCCCGCAATCGCATATGCAGCCGAGATCGCGGGCGACCTGAACAACTGGACAAACGGCGTTATCGACTGGAACCTTGCGCTCAACATGAGCGGCGGGCCGTATCACTATCGCCGGGGCGGCTGCCTTGCGCCGGTGCTGGTGGACGCGCGGCGCGGCGAATATTACCTGACCGGCGCGTATTACGGGCTGAGCCATTTCAGCGGCTTTATCGAAAAGGGCGCGGTGCGGCTGGCCAGCTCGATATACGACGACAATATAAAGGCGGTGGCCGCGCGTAATCCGGACGGCTCGATTGCGTGCGTGCTAGCAAACACTTTGGCAGAATCGCGCAAGGTTAATATAAGGCTGGGCGAGTGGGTG
>USEE01000336.1 GCA_900553645.1 uncultured Eubacteriales bacterium | reverse complement strand
CAATGCGGGAGAACAGCCAATCAGACTTTTCTTTGGTTCTTTCTTTTCTTCTGAAAAGAAAGAACACGTACCCCAAAAAGGAGAAAAACCATGAATACCTTTTTCAACGAAGTTTATGATATAGTCCGAAAAATACCGCGCGGTAAAGTCCTGAGTTATGGACGGATTGCGATGATGCTTGGGAATCCGCAGGGGGCGCGTGCGGTGGGGTGGGCTATGCGTGTGTGTCCCGAGGATGTGCCCTGGCAGAGGGTGGTTAAGGCTGACGGGGCTGTTGCGGACGGCGGGTTCAGTGAACTGCGGCGGGCGCGGCTTAGGGATGAGGGCGTTGCGTTTTTGCCGGATGGGCGCGTCGATATGAAGAAATGTATGTGGGATGGACGGTAGAACGTGAATCAAATGCGGAGGATCGGACATGATAAATGTGTTCAATAGACGCGAGCTGGTTACTACATTTTCTGAGGAACAGAAAACGGCAATCGCGGATGCGCTGGGTAAGGCGGGGATAAAGTATTCCCTGCGGACGCGTAAGAATAAACGGACGGGCGGCGTGACTGAAAATGAATATACGCTTTATGTGCTCGCCGCCGACGAGGACGCCGCCAGAGCCGCGATAGAACGTATATAAGTTGAACGTATACATGAATTACAACTCCTTTGCCACAGTATCGCCAATAGGTTAGAATAAAATGTAAGCAGTCGTATTTCGGAGGCGTGCTATGGATAAAATAAGGGAACTGCTCCAAAAGTATCGCGAGCAGGCTGCATATGTGTTCTTCGGCGGGCTGACGACGCTGGTCAATATCGTCGCATACTTCGTCGCGGATAGCGTGCTGCATATGGCCACAGTGCCCGCAACCGCGGTCGCGCAGGTGCTGGCGGTGCTGTTTGCATATGTCACAAATAAAAAATACGTGTTTAAGAGCGAAACCCACGGCGCTAAGGAACTCCTGCGCGAAATGGGGTCGTTTTTCGCCTGCCGCGCGGTGTCGTTCGTGCTGGATATAGTCATAATGTGGCTGACCGTGGATAACCTCGGCTGGCCTAATATGCTGATGAAAATAATAAGCAACGTAATCATTATCGTGGTTAACTACGTCGCAAGCAAACTGCTGATATTCAATAAGGGCAAGGGGGCGGGCAAGTGAGCGATGTGCTGAAAATGCTTTCGGTAATAGTGCCCTGCTATAACGAGGAAGAATCCCTGCCGCGCTTTTACGAGGCAATATGCGCCGCCGCAGACGATCTGAAGGAGCTGGAGTTCGAGCTGCTGTTCGTGGACGACGGCTCGCGCGACGGCACGCTGAATGTGCTCAAATCCCTGCGCGCCAAGGACAGCCGCGTAAGATACCTCAGCTTCTCGCGCAACTTCGGCAAGGAGGCCGCACTGCTGGCCGGGTTTGAACATTGCACTGGCGATCTGGTGACTGTTATGGACGCCGATTTGCAGGACCCGCCCGCGCTGCTGCGCACGATGTACGAGGGCATAGCCAACGACGGATACGATATAGTGGCCACGCGCCGCTCCACACGCAAGGGCGAGCCGCCGGTCAGATCGGCGTTCGCACACTGCTTCTACTGGCTGATAAACCGCATGTCCACAGCCGACATCGTGGACGGCGCGCGCGATTTCCGCATGATGCGCCGCCGCGTGCGCGACGCGATACTGTCGATGGGCGAATATAACCGCTTCTCCAAAGGCATATTCGGCTGGGTGGGCTTTAAGACCAAGTGGCTCAGCTATGAGAACATAGAGCGCGTCGCGGGCAGCACCAAGTTCTCGTTTTGGAAGCTGTTCAAATATTCGCTGGAGGGCATACTCGCGTTCACGACCGCGCCGCTGGCACTGTCGCTGATAGTGGGCTTTGTACTGATCGTGGCCGCGATAATCACGCTGATAGCGCTGGGCATACACGCGGGCGCAAGCGGCGCGGGCTTCTCGGCCGTGGGCGGCGTGTGCAGCCTGATAATGGGCATGAGCGGATTGCAATTGATAGGTATAGGAATAGTAGGGCAATATCTGGGTAAACTGTATCTGGAGGGCAAGCGCAGACCGGTATACATACTGCGCGAAACCGAGGACGGCCTGGTCAAATAAAGCGTCGATATAAACAATCCATGCCTGCGTCTTGTGATTTCTGCTTGAAAACCGCTGCATCTTCTGATATACTGTATAGGTAGAGAGTTATGTTATCAGCTGACCGCTTTGTACCATTGCAGAAGGGAGCTTGACAACCATGACGATGGCTGCGATTCTGAGACCGGCATACAGCCATAGGATAGCTCCGCCCTTTTTTCATAGCATCAAACCAATCAACCGCCGTGCGCGGGCTTTTTGCCTGTGTCCGGCGGTTTTTGATACAGAGAAAGTAAGAAATTAGAGGAGGAGAAAAACATGAAAAAATGGTTGACTGCATGTCTCCTGGCGATCGCGCTGCTCTTTGTAGCAACCACGGCGATGGCCGG
>USEE01000335.1 GCA_900553645.1 uncultured Eubacteriales bacterium | reverse complement strand
CAGCTCAGCGAATCTGTCAACATCCGCGCGGTCGAAATCTGCTCGGTCAATTCCGACGATATAACGGGCGAAATATGGATTCACATGGCGCGCACCATAAACGAGCTGGCTCAGGACGACGAGATCGCGGGCTTTGTCGTGACGCACGGCACCGACACGCTGGAGGAAAGCGCGTATTTTCTCGACCTTACCGTAAAGACCGACAAGCCGGTTGTGCTGACCGGCGCGATGCGCCCGGCCACGTCGCTGTCCGCCGACGGCGCGATGAGTCTTTATCAGGCGGTATGCGCCGCCGCCGATAAAAAGTCGGTGGGGCTGGGCGTGCTGTGCGTGTTTTCCGACCAGATATTTTCGGCGCGCGCCGTGGGCAAGTCCAGCACGTATCAGGTAACGGCCATATCGGGCGGCGAGACCGGCTGTCTGGGCGTGGTGCGCAACGACGAGGTGTTCTATTATCAGGCCCCCCTGCGCCGCCACACCACGGCCAGCGAGTTTGACGTAAGCGCCATATCCCGCCTGCCCAAGGTGGAAATACTCTACTTCTATGTGGACGCAGACCCGGCGATGGTAGAGTTTGCGGCCGCGCGCTCCGACGGTCTGGTCATAGCGGGCGCAGGCGCGGGCGAATTCAGCAAGCGCTTTATCGACGCGATAGAGGGCCTGAGCATACCGGTCATAATCAGCTCCCGCACGGGCGGCGGCGTGATTACGCGCGATTCGCTGCTGTGCAAAAACACCGTGTCGGCGGGCGACCTGTCGCCGCAGAAGGCCGCGATACTGTTAAGGCTGGCGCTCACGCAGGGCTGTTCGGACAGAAAACAGCTAAAGCGCATGTTCAGCGAGTATTGACGGTTAAGGCGGCAAGCGCGGCGCAGTCAGATACCAGTATCAACGTGGCTAATTGGATGCTGCCTTAACCGCGCGCAAAAAAGCACATTCCGCCCACATTTAATACGATTTTGCCGCAAATGTAAGCTTTGGCGTCGCGCGCTTTTCAACCGCGCCGGGTTGTGTTATACTTAAATACAGGCAGTGGGATTATGCCCGCTGCCTGTATTTAAGTATCTGAACATATGCGGCTTTAGGCAGTTCAGGCGCTTTGACCCCGTTTGAAAAGCGCGCTGCGGGAACTGCCTTAAATGCCGATTTACTGCGATAGAGATTGTGATAAAGATGTATATTAGAAAGTATAAGAAAGGCGGCAGGCTGGTTAAGCTTAAAAAGGCGGCGGCACTGATGGCGCTGTGCGCTATTCTGGTACTGCCCGGCTGCACGAGCCAGCAGTCCGGCGACCCGCTCGCGGACTACGGCGCGGACGCGGCGCTGCCTCAGATAGATCGCGACCCCACTCCCGAGCCGGATACGCCCGCGCCCTCGCTTACGCCCACGCCCGCCGCGGCGGACTGGGCCGAACTGCCCATGGACGAATCCGCCCCCAAGACCACGCCCGCGCCGCGTCCCACGCGCCGCCCAACGCCCGCGTCGATGGACGCACAGTTGGGCGAGTTCATACGCGAACGCGAAAATTCCGAAATAGACAATACCGGCACGCTGCAGGCCAACGCAATGTCAGGCGGCATGGCGCTTGAATTTACCGACGCGGCGGGCGGCGATTATCTGTACTTCACCGCCGCCGACGGCAGGCTGTACCGCCAGATACGCATGGACGGCGCGCCCGTCACGTCGTCGTGGGAGCCCGCCGACGCGCAGGCCGTTGCGTCCGACCGCGCCGAGGGGCTTATGCGCACACTGAACGGCGATCTGATGTACGTAAGCGGCGGCAAGCTCATACGCCTTACCGACGGCGACGGCGCACAGCGCGACGTGATATGCGCCTTCGACAGCATAAGCTGCCTTACCCGCTGGGACGACAAATTCCTGTTCATCGCGCACAAGGGCGACGACAGCGGCGTATACGCACTGGGCGATTCGGGCGCGCCCGAGCAGATAATACTTGGCGTGCGTGCGATGCAGGTGGACGTGGTTGAGCGCTGCATAATCGCGATGGACGACGAGGGTCTGAAGGCGTACTCGCTGGAGGGCGACCTGATCTCGCCCATGATTACATGCGATATGACCACATTCTGCTATTCGGGCGGCAATCTGTACTATTCGACCGGCGGCGCGATATACCGGCTGATGCCGGGCGGCGCGGTCGAGCGCGTGCTGGACGTGGGCGCGACGTGGATCGGCTGCATGGGCGACGATATGTTTTATATCAGCTCGTTCGACGGCAGTCTGCGCAGGTGCGGTTTGGACGGCGCGGACGACCGCGCGGTAAGCGATGGCCCCGCGTACAATCCGACGCTTTTGAGCGACCGCATAGTATACGCCACCGAGATTGACGGCGGCATAGACGCGGAGGCGGTCTACTGACTAGAGTGTGTCTCAAAAATTCCTTAATCCGCAATTTCGGCGTATTTTGCGCCATTTCTGCGTCACAAGGCTCGACTTAGCGCTGCTAAGCCTTCGGATT
>USEE01000334.1 GCA_900553645.1 uncultured Eubacteriales bacterium | reverse complement strand
CCCCGCGCTCAATCCGCTCACTTAGATCGTTCAGGTATACCCACCTGTCCATCTTTTCATTTAGCTGTGCTTCCGCTTCGTCCTTTTGCCGGGTTAGCTTCTCCAGCTCAACATAATCCGCCGCCGACTTCTCCATTGCGGCTTCTATGTCCGCGATCTTCTGCTCTAAAGCGGCTATGTCGCCGTCTATCGTGTCGAACTCGCGCTGCTCCTTGAACGTGAATTTCAGCTTGCGGCGACCTTGACTGCGCTGTTTAGCAGGCTCAGCCGCGCGCGATTCGGGCTTGCTTTCCGCCTTGCCCGTGCGCTCTATGTCGCGCTTTAGCTCGCGCCAGTCGCTGTAACCGCCTACACTGTCTATTACATTGCCCGTGCCGTCCAGCGCGAATACGCGCCTTGCGAACTTGTCCAGGAAGTATCGATCGTGCGATACCGCGATTACCGGGCCGGGGAACGCCGCCAAGTAGTCCTCCAGTATGGTCAGCGTGTCTACGTCGATGTCGTTGGTGGGTTCGTCCAATAGCAGTACGTTGGGCGCGCTCATCAGTACCTGCATCAGGTATAGCCGCCGCTTCTCGCCGCCCGATAGCCGCGCCGCCTGGGTGTACTGCATGGTGGAGTTGATAAGGAACTTCTCGCATAGCTGGCTCGCGGTCAGTACGCCGTCGTCGGTGTGGATGGACGTGGCGATGTCGCGCACCGCGTCGATCACGCGCTTGTCCGGAGGATAGACGGGCACCTCCTGTTTAAGGTAGCCCACGCGCACAGTCTCGCCGCGCGTGACCGTGCCCGAATCGGGCGCTTCCTCACCCGCGATCATCTTTAGCAGCGTGCTCTTGCCGCAGCCGTTTTCGCCCAGCACGCCGATGCGGTCGTCGCGCATCAGCATGTACGAAAAGTCCTTTATAAGCGTGTGCCCGCCAAAGCCCTTGCTGATGCCGTCTATCTCGATCAGCTTTTTGCCCAGGCGCGTGCTGCCGGTGGTTATCTCCACGCGGCGGGTTTCCTCCTGCGGCTTCAGGCTGTCCTTGATGTCGTCGAATCGCTCCACACGGAAGCGCTGCTTGGTGGTGCGCGCCGCCGCGCCGCGGCGAATCCACTTCAGCTCGCTGCGGTATAGCGCCTCCAGCTTGCGCCGCGAGGCCTCCTCCATCATCTCGCGCTCGGCCTTTTGCTCAAGGTATTGGGAGTAGTTGGCCTCGTACTGGTATAGCTTGCCGCCGTCCACCTCGATGATCTCGTCGCATACGCGCTCCAAGAAGTAGCGGTCGTGCGTAACCATCATCAGCGCCCCGCGCCGCGCGCGCAGCTGATCCTCAAGATAGGCGATCGTCTCGGTGTCGATGTGGTTGGTCGGCTCGTCCAGCATGAGCAGGTCGCTTTTGCGCATCAGCGCCGCCGCAATCGCGATGCGCTTGCGCTGGCCGCCCGACATCTTGCTTACGTCCGCATTTAGATCGTCAATGCCCAGCCTGCTGAGCATCGCGCGCGCCTCGTATTCCTGCTCGTCGGTGCGGTTGGTAATGTGATAGAATACCGTGTCGATTACCGATAACCCCTCGGGAAAGTCGGGCGATTGGGGCAGGTAGCTTATCTGCGCGCCGCTTGCGGTCGATACCGTGCCGGAGTCGGGCTTGAGCGCGCCCGCCGCGATTTTGAGCAGCGTGCTCTTGCCCGCGCCGTTCGCGCCGATAACGCCGATGCGCCGGCCTTCGCCGATGTAAAGCGATACGTCGTTAAGTACCGGCGCGTCTATGAACGATTTGGTTATGTGTTCAAGAGATACTATGTTCAATGCCGTTACCTCGTAAATAGTATTGTAAGGGCGCGTGCGCCCGAATGGTTTATGGGTGCTAAGGCAGGGTGAAGGGCCTTAGTCTGTTCTTATTTCTTTGCGGCGGGCGGGTTTTCCTTCTATTACTAAATTAAGAATCGGTGCAGGGGGATTTGGTAGGCTGGATGGCGGCGGGTGGGTGTTTGCGAAAGGCTTATCTGGAAGGAGTGATGGTACAATAGGCGAGCAAGGGGTTTAGTTGCCATACAGCTAAATACGAACATGCCATTGCAAACAAACGCAATTCCGGCATTGCCACCAGTAAATACGTCGTATGTTCCTGCGATAAATCCCAATAATCCTGTAAATGCTCATGCCCTGTGAACGCCAAACTGGAAATTGACGCAAATACCATAATATGCTATAATGTGAGCGGAGCTTTTGAAAAAGAGCTTCTATTGGCAGGTAAGGAATAAGATGGCGCTTGGCTTTTAACCTCTGACGCTATGCAAAAGCGGAGGAGGTGGTATCATGTCCGCGTTTGAAGTAATTTCAACGGTCGTCATGATTGCCACTTTGGTGCTGGCCGCAGTCCAGTTCGGACGCGACCTTAACCGGAAAAAGTAGCAAAAAGTAAAGCCGCCATCCATCTAGCGCATGGTTGACGGCCTGTACCCCTTTGGTAAATCTTTATGCAGAGGGGAG
>USEE01000333.1 GCA_900553645.1 uncultured Eubacteriales bacterium | reverse complement strand
CGGTTATATGGCGCGCGTGGCGTTTGTAATGGATTCGCTTTTAAGAAAGATCGGCCTGAGCGGGCGCTCGTTCGTGCCCATGCTTATAGGCTTCGGCTGCTCTGTGCCCGCGATAATGAGCTGCCGCACGCTGGCCAGCGAGCGTGACCGCAAGATGACGATGCTGCTTACGCCGTTTATGTCCTGCTCGGCCAAGGTGCCCATATACGCGGCGTTTTCGGCGGCGTTTTTCCCGGGGCACAGTATGCTGGTCATGATCGCGCTGTATTTTGGCGGCATGGCGGTGGCCGTCGTATGCGGACTGCTTCTAAAAAGGTTCGCGTTCAAGGGCAATTCGGTGCCGTTTGTAATGGAGCTGCCGGTGTACCGCTTCCCGTCGCTTAAATCGGTGCTGATGCTCATGTGGGATAAGGCGCGCGATTTTCTGGAGCGCGCGTTTACGATAATATTCCTTGCGTCGGTAATAATATGGTTCCTGCAGAGCTTTGACGGCCGCTTTAACTTTATCGATGATTCCTCGCAAAGTATGCTGGCCGCGATAGGCTCATTCGTGGCGGTTATATTTAGACCCCTGGGCTTTGCCGACTGGCGCGCGGCCACGGCGCTTATAACCGGCTTTACCGCCAAGGAGACCGTAATATCCACGCTGAGCGTGCTGCTGCGCGCGGGCGACAATGTGGAGGGCATGCTGCCGCAGCTGTTTACGCCGCTTGCCGCGTCCTCGTTCCTCGCGTTTGTGCTTTTGTACATGCCGTGCGTGGCTACGTTCGCGGCGGTCAGGCGCGAATGGGGCAGTACGCGCGGCGCGCTTATGGCGGGCGGCTTCCAAACGCTGGTCGCCTACATAGTCGCGCTGATCGTATATCAGGGCGGTATGCTGCTGGGCCTGGGCTGAGGTGATGATATTATGAATATCGCCGATACGGCAATCGGAATTGCGCTTATCGCGCTTATGTACCTTGCAGTGCGGCGCATACGCAAAAGGCGCGCGCGCGGGGGCTGCTGCGGCTGCGGGGGCTGCTCGGCGTGTTCGGGCTGCGCCTCCTGCGCGGGGCAAAAGCGTGATGACAGACGGCGCGCGATCTGATATAATATGTGCGGCGGCAGCTATGCCGCCGCGCGCCGCGTTTTGGCGCGCGAATTGCGGAGGTGTCGGTTTTGAACTCCATTATCGATGAAATTGCGGCCTGCCGCGTGATTGCCGCCGTGCGGGACGACGACGGGATCGCGCGCGCGTGCGAATCTCCCGCGCGGGTGATATTCCTGCTGGGCGGCGGGCTTATTGGGCTTGACAGGCGCGTAGAGCGCATAAAGGCGCGGGGCAAGCGCGTGTTTTTGCATATAGACTTGTGCGAAGGGCTGGGCAAGGACGCGGCGGCGGTGGACTTCTGCGCCCAGGCGATACGTCCGGACGGCATAATATCCACGCGCGCGCCGCTTATAAGGCGGGCGGCCGAGCGCGGCCTGAGCACCGTACAGCGCATGTTCCTGATGGATTCGCAGAGCCTAATAAACGGCGTAAGGCTTATCAAAAACTCGGAGTGCGACATGGTTGAGGTATTGCCCGGACTTGCGCCCAAGGCGATAAGCTTCATGCGCTGCGAGCTGACTATCCCCGTAATCGCGGGCGGAATGGTGACGACCGCACAGGAGGTAAATCAGGCGCTTCAGGCGGGCGCGGCGGCGGTGTCCACCAGCTGTCCCGAACTCTGGGATAAAAATTTCACACTATGCTAATGTTAACATATACATTACCCGTTACATACACTAATCAAACGGCCATGTCGTAAAATAAAAGGCACATGGCAGAGATTAAGAGAAGCCGTGGCAGACCCGCGCAAGCGGTTTGTTTGCCATGGCTTTTTTCTGTCCATACCGCGCGGGGGCGCGGCGGAGGACTGGTATTATTTATGCGGAGGGGAATACAATGCGGAAGGATCAGTACGACGTGCTGATAATCGGCGCGGGCGTTACCGGCTGCGCGATAGCGCGCGAGCTGTCGCATACCGGGCTAAAAATCGCGCTGAGCGACGCGTGCGACGACGTGGCGATGGGCGCAAGCCGTGCCAACAGCGCCATAGTCCACGCGGGATACGACTGTGTGCCGGGCACGCTTATGGCAAAGCTCAACGTGCGCGGCAACGAGATGTTCGACGATGTGTGCGAAAGCCTGAACGTGCCGCTTTTGCGCGTGGGTTCGTTCGTTATCGCGTTTGGCGAGGAGGACGAAAAGGAGCTTAACAACCTGCTGGAGCGCGGCAGAGCCAACGGTGTGCCGGGGCTTGAGATAATCTCGGGCGAGCGTGCGCGAGAGATGGAACCCAAGCTGTCGGACGACGTGACCGCGGCGCTGTGGGCGCCCACGGCGGGCATTACCTGTCCCTATGAACTGACAATCGCGATGAGCGAGAACGCGCGCGCAAACGGCGCTGATATACTTCTGCGCAAGCGCGCGGCCGCAATCGATTATGCGAATGATGAGTTCACCGTCAAG
>USEE01000332.1 GCA_900553645.1 uncultured Eubacteriales bacterium | reverse complement strand
ACGGCCCTTGACCTTCTTTTGTGCCTTAGCGACCAGCACGTTGTCGGGCAGTGCGTCCACATAAAAATACTCTTTCCACTGGCTGGCCATGGTACCGCCGGCCGCATTAAGCGCCGCTCTGATAAGGCCCATATCGATTCATCCTTTCTAATTTCATACAATCAAACGTTTAATGATTTTGCATAGTCATTCAGTCGGTTATTTCGTTTCTTCGGATTTTCCGGCATTTTCATCCGGCTTTTCTATCTTGCGGCGCGATACGGTTTCATACAGGAATTGATCCTGCTTGATCGACAGCTTGAACGAGCCGTCGCGCACATAGCTTTCGGCCGCGTTGTTGAGCTTTGCGGTCTTTAACTGGGCGCGCATCATTATCACCACTATCAGCGCGACTATCAGTGCGGCTATGATAAGCACTATCCAGTACCCGGAATCCAGCGCGAATACCGACGGCGCGCTTTCATCAATCGCCGCCTCCGCACGTGCGATGCTCATGCCTATAATGCCATTCATATTACAGCACCCCCATTGCGTTAAGCAGCACCAGCAGGCCATAACCCACCGCGCATACGCCCGCGAATATGCCCATGAACCAGCCGAAGGACTTGCCCATATCGGCGGGTACGTCGCACGTCAGTTCACCTGTCTGGCCGTTTATAGCGAAGGTATAGACCTGCTTTTTGCTGTCCACCTGCTTTTCGGTCGTGATTAGCCATACCGGCAGCAGTACCGGCGTAGCCTTGCCGTCGGTCGACCTGATATTGCGGCTGCGCACGGTTACGCTGTCGTATCCGTTTACCGTATCGCGCATGGCCTGCTCGGTGCTGGTCTTTACGCGCTCGACGGCGCGGGCTTCGCACTTCTTTACATCCGTGTCGGCGCGGTCGGCCATTGCGCCCGCCAGCACTGCAGGACTGAACTCGACCGCCTTGCTCATGTCGTAAGGCTCCAGCGATTCGCATATCATGTCGTCCAGCTTGCTGCTTGCATCTACGGGAATGGAGTCAAATCCCAGACTGCCCGCACGGCGCACCATGTAATGCCGCGTGCGTGTTACCTCATAATCGCCTTCACGGCTGGTGTCGCTCTTTTCCGCGTCGAACACTATATCGGCGCTCGCGTCGCAATCGAACAGCCAGTACGGCACGTACAGCTTGCGCATTTCGGCAATGCGGTTGCGCGTGTTCAGGAATATATTGGGCATCAGGCGCTTGCCCTTGAAATAGTCCTCAAACTGCTTTTGCGCCTGTTCCTTGGTTATTTTGAAAGGCAGGACTTTTTCGGGACGCACGCCGCCGGATATGTTATCGGGCAGCACAGTCGGACTGCCGCAATAGGCGCACTCGGTCGCCGTGGTCGTACCGTCGGTCATCAGTTCCGCGCCGCAGTTGGGGCAGACATATGCGTGCATCTGGCCGGTTTCACTGCTGCTGAAGCTGTCGGATGTTGTGGAAAAGATTATGCTGCCCTCGTCATTGCCGCCGCTCATGGCTTCTATTGCGTCTACGTCGTATTCGTTTCCGCAGGCGGCGCACTTGACCTTGCCGCTTTCGCCGTCATATGACAGCGGCGCGCCGCAGCATGGGCATTTATATGCGATGGTGCTCACTTGCATTCACCTTTCTTTCGTAAGACAAATCTGTCGAATTATGCTGATGCACTCATTCTGCGTCGAATGCACGATTCATTTTTTGTATAGCGGCGTTTTGGGTACATTCACAGATATATTATAGCTTAATTAAGGCATTTGCGCATCAGTCAAGTGGATGAAATCGTCGTATTTTAGGTCATAAACCGCAATTATGCGTATAAACGCATCGCGGCGCTGAGGCTCAAGCGCCAACGCCGCGACGATATTAAGTGTCGATTAGAAGCAATCGGAGTGTTCCATATAAATGGGCAGCGGGAAGTAGCGGCGCGCGCAGTCGGGCAGCTGGCTCATGTCCACATACGAAACCGGCGTGAGCATCAGGTTCTGCGCGGCCAGCGTGCTGAGCACGATGTCGGGTGTATCGTCGGTAAAGCGGCAGTCAATCTCGCCGTTTTCCACGGTAATGAGCAGCGTGCGCGGCTGCTCGCAGCCGTCCAGACCGGTTATGCCCAGCGCCACGCGGCCGTCGGGGAGCTTGCCCTCGATCTGCTGCTTGAGCCGCAGGTAAGTCTTTACCACGCGCTCGTAATTGAATATCATTATCATCTCGCTGGGCGATACGTCCATGCCCTCACATATCAGCTCGGCCGCGCGCACATCGTCGGCGCGGTGCGGCGGTATTCTTATGGACACACCTTCCTGATTGAACTGCTCCAGATACGCCTTTACCACGACGTCGAAATCGGCGCTGTCCTTCAGGCGCAGCTCCTCTATGCTCGCGGGATTCTTGGATGTAATCACGTAGCCGATGATATATTCGCCGCACAGCACCGCGTAGGGACGGCAGTTCCACGACGTGCAGA
Organism: uncultured Eubacteriales bacterium; assembly: GCA_900553645.1. Next base: position 44 of record USEE01000332.1, on the reverse strand, counting down.
TCTGCGCAAAATTCTCGACCGGGCGCGCGCCCGCTACCGGGCCC
>USEE01000331.1 GCA_900553645.1 uncultured Eubacteriales bacterium | reverse complement strand
CTCCTCGTTGCGCTGCTCGGTTTGCCTCATGAGCTCCAGCTTCTCGCGGACCGTCATCCGCTTGAGCTTGGGCTGCTGATGATTGGCATTCTTCTTCATGCCGGCTCACCACCTTTTTTGCCGACAATCTGAATGCCATACCGCTTACGCTTGGCGCTGCCCTCGCCTCTGATGGCAGTCCCGCCGAGGTGCTTGTCGATGGCATTCTGCGCGCAGTAGTGATTCCTGTACAGGTTATCGTCGCCGGGGATTGATATTTCCCAGCCATACGGCGTGCCGGTTAGGTAGTGGCCGCGGTACTTCATTTTTCTGTATGCTTCGGGCACCGCGCTGTCTTTCCAAACTATCCGCATATGTGCACGTCCTTTCCGGGCACTGTGCCGATTGTTTTTACGCCGAGCGCGTGCCGTTTAGGATTAGCTTTCCTTGTTTTCCCGCCCAGCGCGATGTCTATCGCGTTAAACGCGCACTCGCGTGGAAAGTAGATGTTAATGTCCCCCGGCAGGTCTGTTACCCAGCCTACCACTGAGCCATTGGCGTAACCGGTGACTTTTCGCCCGCGGTATGTGAACTCTTGCCAGACCTTGGTCTTGGGTTCGCTGTCTTTCCATATAATCCTCAAGTGTATCTTCCTCCTTGAGGGCTTTCCGCGGCGTATATATCATGGTGGCGCTATAAACGTCGCGCACGAGGAGATCGATATAAAAAACGCCGCCACCAACCACAACTCGGCTGGCTTTACCGATCAGGAGCGCGCCAAGATGACCGAACTTTTGAATAGCGGCTTTGTGGATTCCTTCCGCGCGCTGCATCCCGACGCGCGCGACAGGTACAGCTGGTGGTCGTACATGTTCCACGCGCGCGAGCGCAACGCGAGCTGGCGCATAGACTACATCCTCACGTCCGAGCGCCTGCGCGGCGCGATACGTGCCGCCGATATTCACGATACCGTGATGGGCAGCGATCATTGCCCGGTAATGCTGGACATCGACGTATGACAGGCATATAATATATGATAGAATCCGCCTATGGCGGTTTTATGGAGGTATTGGTTTTTATGATCACCAAAGTTGTAGGATGCCTGGAAAAGGTATTTCTGGACGCCGAGCCCAAGGCTGCGGCTCAAAGCGTTTTCAGCGGCTTTAAGAACGAGACCATATCGTTCCAGGTAGCGTACTGCCAGCCGCTAGAAGGCGCCGGCTGGAACACTTTCTGCGACGTCAAGATGGAGTCCGATATTGCGGAGCATGTGCGCGTGCGCCGCGTCGTCAACGTCCCGGCAGGCCTTGCAATATATCCGGGCGCGGACGACGACTATCTGCGCAAGGCGCCCGGCCTGTACCCCGACATGCTGGTCGACATAAGCGAGTGTAAGACGCGCGCGCTTATCGATCAGTGGAACAGCGTATGGGTGGACGTGGAAGGCGCGCCCGCCGGTCAGCACGAGGTCACAATAACCGTAGTACCCTCAAAAGGCGAACCCTCCAGCCAGACCGTAAAGATAAACGTGCTGGACGCTGAGCTGCCCGCGCAGGAGCTTATCTATACCCGCTGGCTGCACTGCGACGCGATTGCGCAGTACTATCACATAGACATGTGGTCGGAAAAGTACTGGGAGTATCTGGAGAAATTCATCGCCGCCGCCGTGCGCCGCGGCATCAATGCGATACTTACCCCCATACACACTCCCCCGCTGGATACCGTAGTGGGCGGCGAGCGCATGACCAGCCAGTTGGTGGACGTATATCTTACCAACGGCAAGTACACGTTCGGCTTCGACCGTCTGCGCCGCTTCATAGACATATGCAAGCGCAGCGGTGCGGAATATTACGAGATGGCGCACCTGTTCACGCAGTGGGGCGCTAAGGCCACGCCCAAGATCATAGTGAACGTGGACGGCGTTGAGCAAAAGCTGTTCGGCTGGCACGTAAGCGCCACTTCGGCGGAGTACGTCGAGTTCCTGGCCAACTACCTGCCCGCGCTGAAGGCCGAGCTGGCCGCCGAGGGCGTGCTTGACCACACGATATGGCACATTTCGGATGAGCCGTCATTCGAGAACATGGAGTCCTATGCCGCCGACAAGGCGCTGGTCGAGCCGTACATCGGCGACCAGTACATACTGGACGCGCTGAGCGACGTGCGCTTCTACAAGACTGGCGCGGTCGAACACCCCGTGCCCGCCAACAACCATATACACGACTTCATCGACGCAAAGGTCGAAGGCCTGTGGACGTACTACTGCTGCGGCCAGTTCAAGGAAGTATCCAACCAGTTCATCGCCATGCCCAGCCATCGCGAGCGCATACTGGGCGTACAGATGTACAAGTACAACATCGTGGGCTTCCTGCACTGGGGCTACAACTTCTACAATTGCCAGTATTCGTACTATCCGATCGATCCGTACGGAACGACCGACGGCGACGGCTTTGTGCCCGCGGGCGACACGTTCCAGGTATATCCGGGCAAGGACGGCGAGCCGGTTGAGTCCATCCGCATGATGGTGTTCGACGAG
>USEE01000330.1 GCA_900553645.1 uncultured Eubacteriales bacterium | reverse complement strand
CGCCGGAGGCACCAAAGATAAAGGGAAAAAAGAATAGATTATCATTTAAGAAAACCAATCGCAAGAAAGAATAGAAAGATAGACCCAAGGCGAATACAAGAGTGCATCGAAAGAACGCTCAAAGAATCGCCGCGAAAGAACACTAAAGAATGTCCGCCGTATGCGAACGCGGCGGCATCCCCTACGCTGTACTCGACATTCAGGGCGATTCGCTTAAATTAAGCATAGGCGATTTAGGCTGTAATCGCGCGGAGGAAAACATATGGAGCTTCCGATAGAACTGCGCGCCGCGATTGAGACAGAGGCCGCATGCGTCCCTCAATCCCAGCTGCGCCTGATGGCCGACTCGCTGTCGCGGCGCTACCGCGAGGACGCGCGCGACGGGCACAGTATGCTCTCGCGCTCGGCCGATGCGATTGCCTACGCCGCGGCGCGTATGCCCGCCACGTACTGCGCGGTGCGCACGGCGCTTAAATGGGCTTTGCCCGACGGGTGCGGCTATCGCACACTGCTGGACGCGGGCGCGGGCACGGGCGCGGCGAGCTGGGCGGCGGCGGGCGCGATTGACAGCCTCAGCCGCATTGACTGCCTTGAGCGCGAACAGGCCATGCTCAGTTTGGGCAGTCGGCTTATGCAGGGCAGTCAGACCTTCGCCGCAATTGATGCAAGCTGGCGGCGCGAGGACATGAACTCGTTTAGGCCGGCTGAGCAATACGACCTCGTTATCTCGTCCTACATGATGAACGAGATGAGCGGGCAAAGCCGCGACGCGCTTATCGAACGGCTGTGGGCGGCGACTGGCGGTATGCTGCTGATACTGGAGCCGGGCACGCCCGCCGGGTTTAGCCTGCTGCGCGCCGTGCGGGAGCGCGTGATCGCGCTGGGCGGGCATGTGACCGCGCCGTGTCCGCACGAGAACGCGTGTCCGCTGGACGCGGGCGACTGGTGCCACTTTACGTGCCGCGTGGCGCGTTCGCGGCTGCATAAGCTGCTCAAGGGCGGCGACGCGCCTTATGAGGACGAGAAGTTCAGCTACATGGCATTTACGCGCGAGCCTGCATCAAGATGCTCCGCGCGTGTGCTCAGGCACCCCAAGATCGAACCGGGGCGCATCACGCTTTCGCTGTGCACGGCTGGCGGTCTTGAAACGCGCGCCGTGCTCAAGCGCGACAAAGCCGCCTTCAAAATCGCGCGCAAGGCCGAGTGCGGCGACGCTTTACTTTCGCCCGCAAACGATATATAATACAGACAAATTTCTACTATAAATGGAGGCAGATACAATGGCTAACATATGGCACGACATTGCCCCGTCGCGCATTACCAGCAACGACTTCATCGCGGTTATCGAGATCGAAAAGGGCAGCAAGAAAAAGTACGAGCTGGACAAGGAGACCGGGCACCTGATACTCGACCGCATACTCTACACGTCCACCCACTATCCCACCAACTACGGCTTCATACCGCGCACCTATGCGGATGACAACGACCCGCTGGACGTGCTGGTACTGTGCAGCGAGGTCATTCAGCCGCTGAGTCTGGTCAGATGCTATCCGATCGGCGTTATAACCATGCTGGATCAGGGCAGGCTGGATGAAAAGATCATCGCGATACCGTTCCAGGACCCCACCTACAACGCCTATCACGACGTAAGCGAACTGCCCCAGCACATATTTACCGAGATGACGCACTTTTTCACGGTGTACAAGGCGCTCGAGGGCAAGGAGACGGTTGTGGATGAACTGCGCGGCGCGGACGATGCGCGCAAGGTCATTCAGAAATGTTTGGATGCTTACGTGGATAAGTTCTGCCGTTAATCATTACCCGCCCGCAAAGGCCGCCGCATAGCAGCTTTTGCGGGCAATTTTTTATTATCTGGCAGGATTTCATATATGCCTGTTTAACTATTATTTCACGCTTAATACGCTTATTTTTATACATATGGCTAAGACAAATTCCGCCATAATGATTCGAATTTTCAGATGTGCCGCAAGTTAATCACCTTTCAGAACAAGTATTAACGGAAATTTGCTTGCCTATAAAGGGTAGCCATTGTATAATTTAACAGATACAGGCCAGAATAGGTCTGTGTGCAAATTGCGTACACCCCTTGTACTCCAAATGGGTTACTTAGATAAGAGGAGGAAGAGCATGTCCAAGAAGTATGTATACCTCTTTACTGAGGGCAATGCCAACATGCGCGAGCTGCTGGGCGGCAAAGGCGCCAACTTGGTCGAAATGACCAATCTGGGTCTGCCCGTTCCGCAGGGCTTCACCATTTCGACCGAAGCCTGCACTCGCTATTACGAGGACGGCAAGATGATTGCTCCCGAGATCATGGAGCAGATTAACGAAGCGCTTGTCAAGATGGAAGAAATCTGCGGCAAGAAGTTCGGCGACAAGGAGAACCCGCTGCTGGTTTCCGTTCGTTCGGGCGCGCGCGCTTCCATGCCTGGTATGATGGACACCATCCTGAACCTGGGCCTCAACGAGGACGTCGTTGCGGTTCTGGCTAAGAAGTCCGGCAAC
>USEE01000329.1 GCA_900553645.1 uncultured Eubacteriales bacterium | reverse complement strand
CGCATAAAGCGCGTTCAGGGCTGCGCGGTTATCAGCCAGAGCGGCGAAACCCGCCTTGTAAACACGTTGGGACTGGACGTCAGCTTCAAGAGCAACGTGTTGGGCGCGTACGTAGCTCCGATAGCCGAGGCCGACGGCGATACCGCCAGCGGTTCCGCAATACATTTCGGTCATGATAAGTCGATACTCGACACCGACGCCATCGCTGCGGAAGCGTCGCGCGAGACCGTATCGTCGCTGGGCGCGCATCCCTGCGCGTCGGGCACGTATAAGATACTCCTGCGCCACGACGTAATGAGCGATATACTGGAAACGTTTGCGGGCATGTTTAGCGCGGACGCGGCGCAGCACGGCCTGTCGCTGCTGAAAGACCGCGAGGGCGATAAGATCGCCGCCGACATCGTTACCATTATAGATGACCCGCTGCTCAAGGGCGGCATGGCCTCCGCGCCGTTCGACTCCGAGGGCGTGGCTACATATACCAAGTCCGTGGTAGAAAATGGCGTATTTAAGACCTTCCTGCACAACCTCAAAACCGCGTACAAGCAGGGCGTGACCACCACCGGCAACGCCAGCGGATCGACCGTCGCGCCCAGCAACTTCTTCATAAAGCCGGGCGAAACTAGCTTTGACGATCTGGTTGCCAACGTGGGCGACGGTCTGCTCATAACCAACGTAATGGGTCTGCACTCGGGCGCAAACGCGGTCAGCGGTGACTTCTCGCTGGGTGCAAGCGGCTTCATGATCGAGGGCGGCAAGATCGGCCGTCCGGTCAAGGGCATCACTGTTGCGGGCAACTTCCTGAAGCTGCTGTGCGATGTGACCGAGCTGGGCTCCGATCTGTGGTTCGGTATGCCGGGCAGCAGCTGCGTCGGCGCGCCGTCGGCCATAGTGTCCGCACTCAGCGTGGCGGGCGAATAATAAGTATCGCTTTTCAAAAAATGCTCTGCGCATATGCAGAGCATTTTTTGTATGCTTTGTGCGATGCGTATGGATGATGTGAACATAAACTGCTGCAAACGTCCGTGCGATATGTGTTTGACAAAAGCACTGGCAGCAATTATAATATAAATGGAACGTTAACCCGGAATTTATCGAAAATCAAACTTGAATATACTAAAGGGGATGTTCAAATGCAAAGCGTATACTTTGACCTGCTCAAGCAATGGTGCGACGAACTTATCGAGCATCAGGTGAAAAACATGGGGCCGGAGTTCGACGGAGCATTCCTGTGCCCGGCGTGCAAGGTGGAACATGGCCGCTGCCAGGACGCGGTATACCCGTTCATGTACATGGCCGACCGCACCGGCGATATGAAGTATGTCGAGGCGGCCAAGGCGGTGTTCGACTGGCACGAGCGCAATATGTACTGCGACGACGGCAGCGTGTATAATGACGCAAACGCCGAATGGCGCTATATAACCGTGTTTGAATCGATTGCGCTGTGCGAAGCGCTGGAGCGCCATTCGTCACTGCTTGACGGCGAAACCCGCGCAAAGTGGGAAAACAAGCTCACGCGCATGGCCAACTGGCTGTATCATGAGCTTACCGAGGACGCGCCCACCAATATAAACTACACCGCAACAAACGCGGCGGCGCTCGCGCTGACCGGCAAGTATTTCGATAACGAAGCGTACATTGCGCAGGCAGAGCATCTGGCCGCATATGCGCTCGAACATATCACGCCCAACGGCCTGCTCTATGGCGAGGGCAAGCCTCGCGATGTAGTCACACCGCGCGGCTGCCGCGCCATCGACATCGGCTATAACGTTGAGGAGTCCATACCGTCGCTCGTCAAGTACGCCGTAGCCGTGGGCGACGATGCGGCGCTGGACAAGCTGACCGACGTACTGCGCAAGCAGCTCAGCTTTATGCTGCCCGACGGCGCATGGGATAACTCGTTCGGTTCGCGCAACAATAAGTGGACTTACTATGGAAGCCGCACTTCCGACGGCTGCCAGGCGGGTTATGCGCTGCTGGCCGACCGCGATCCGGCGTTTGCCGAGGCTTCATTGCGCAACGCCCTGCTTATGCAGGCGTGCTCTAAGGACGGCCTGCTGCACGGCGGCCTCCAGTACGTCGAGCATGGCGAACCCGCGTGCGTGCATCACACCTTCACCCACGCAAACGCCCTCACCTGCGCGCTGGACGCGGGCATAGAGCAGTATGCCGAGCGCGCCGCACTGCCCGAGGACGCGGGCTATACGCCCATTCGCTATTTCCCTGAGCTGGATACGTACAAGCTGGCCGTGGGCAACCTGCGCGCTACCGTTACTGGCTACGATTACGACCTTAACGCAGGCCATGCGTCGGGCGGCACAATGACCATGCTGTGGCATAAGACCGCCGGGCCGGTCATCGCAGCGTCCGTGGTTGACTATAAGCTGGTCGAATACCTTAACCAGCAATTGCCCTTGAAGCGCGACCGCCACCGCCCGCTGGTGCCGCGCGTGGAGCTTATGTCGGATGGCAAGCGCTATTCGCAGTGCTATGATACGCGCTCGGTAATCACTACCTCCGGCAATAATCAGCAGGTTTCCGTC
>USEE01000328.1 GCA_900553645.1 uncultured Eubacteriales bacterium | reverse complement strand
AACTTGACGTACTCGCCCAGGAACGTCACCATTACCGTATCCAACGGGCCGTTACGCTGTTTGGCCACTATGATTTCGGCGGCTGTCTTATCCTCGTATTCGGGATCGTAATAGCCCTCGCGGTGTATGAACATAACCACGTCCGCGTCCTGCTCGATTGCGCCCGAATCGCGCAGATCGCTCAGCACCGGACGGTGGTTGGCGCGGCCCTGCGGCGCGCGGGAGAGCTGGCTCAGCGTGATTATGGGTACGCGCAGTTCCTGCGCAAGGCCCTTTATCGAGCGCGAGATTTCGGCGACTTCCTCCTGACGCGAGCGGTTGGGACTGCCGCTGCCCGCGCTCATCAGGCCGATATAGTCGATCATAACCAAATCGAGACCATGCTCGATCTGCAATCGACGGCAGCGCGAGCGCATCTCGGTCACACTTATGCCGCTAGTCGCGTCCATGTACAGTTCGGCGTTGGACAGCGGAAGCAGCGTATCGCCCAGGCGTTCCAGTTCGTCATCGGTCAGCGTGCCGTGACGCAGGCTTTGCATGTTGACCTGCGCTTCGGAACACATCATGCGCAGCATCAATTGTTCGACGGGCATTTCCAACGAGAACACAGCCACCTTCTTGCCGCCGCGAATTGCGGCGTTGGCGGCTATGTTCATGCCCAGCGTGGTTTTACCCATCGACGGGCGTGCGGCTATCAGCACCATTTCGCCCGGATGCAGGCCGGTAAGCAGGTTATCCAGATCGGTAAAGCCGGTCGGTATGCCGTTGATTGCGCCCTTATTTACCAGCAGCTCCTGAATCTTGGCATATGTGCGCGGCACTTCCTCGCGCGCGGGCACGAAGGCCTCTGTGCCGCGGCGCATGGCTATATCGTATATCGAACGCTCGGCCAGCTCCAGCACCTCGGGGACTTCCTTTTCGCCCAGATAGCTTTCCTGCGTGATCGTGCCGGACGCATCGATCAGCTTGCGCAGGGTGGACTTTTCCTCGATTATCTTTATATACGCGCGCGCGTTCGCGGTGGACGGCACATAGCCGGTCAAATCGATAAGGTAGTCCAAACCGCCTATGCCGTCCAGCTTGCCCGTGCGGGTCAGCTCGTTGGATACCGTCACCAGATCGATGGGCTGCGACTGGTTGAACAGCATACGCATGGCCGTGAAGATTTCGCGGTGCGCGGGGCTGTAAAAGTCCTCAGGAGACAGCGCTTCGTTCGCAAGCAGCAGCGCGTTGCGATCCTGAAGCATCGCGCCCAGCACAGAGCGCTCGGCATCCATACTATGCGGCGGTACACGCCCCTGTTCCATGCAATCCCACCTCGCTAAAACGCGCCCGAAGCCGCAAGGTCAATCCCCCGCTCCGGGCGCGCGACTTAATTTTTCCAAAGCTGCAAAATGCACCTCAACCGCAAAGCCGATTTTTCGGTGTTAAGTCAGGCGGCGCTGTGCTGTCTGAACATGCACGAAATCGCAGTCGCGTAATCGGGCATACCTGCGGCAAATGCCTTAGACGGCCTCGACTATGGCGAACATGCGCGCAGTTATGTTGGGGCCAAGGCGCAGGGTCATTTCGAAGCGGCCGGCCTGCTTGATCTGCTCGCTCAGCTCGATCTTGCGCTTGTCCACTTCGTAGCCAAGCTGCTGCTTGATGGCTTCGGCGATGGCTTCGCCGGTTACGGAACCGAACAGACGGCCGTTTGCACCCGCCTTGGCAGTCACGCGGACTTCCTTGTCCTTCATTTCCTTAGCCAGCTCCAGCATGGCCTGACGCTGCTGCGCCTGACGATGCTCTTCGGCGGCCTTGGCGTTTTGTATGGTATTTATAGCGTTAGCGCTGGCTTCCACCGCCAGCTTGCGCGGCAAAAGAAAATTGCGGGCGTAGCCGTCCGATACCTCAAGCACCTGATCGCGCTTGCCCGTGCCCTTTACATCCTTCAAAAGTATGACCTTCACTTTGGTTTCCTCCTTATACACAGCAATATGTCCGCACTGCAAGGGCGGCGGGCATATCAAGACCAGTATATAGTATTATACCTCATTTAGGCGGCAATTGCAAATTATTATTGTGAGCGTATGCCGAATTTGGAAAACAAAACTCCGCAGGCAAAGCGCCTGCGGAGTTCCGATTAAATCAAAGTCAGCTTTCGCCGCCCTCGTGCACCTCGTCGCGCTCGCGGAAAAGCAGCGATACGCACCACAGTCCTGCAATGGCCACCAATGTGTATATCACGCGGCTTATCACGGCGCCCTGTCCACCACAGATGAACGCGACCAGATCGAACTGAAACACACCCACCAAGCCCCAATTGACGGCTCCGATTATCGCAAGCAGCAACGCAATCCTGTCAAGTACGAGCATAATTATGCCTCCTTTTTGGGGCGCGCTTTACTGCGTCCCGGTTATAAGGCTATTATGCCGCAAAACTGCGCCGCGCATACCTCGCGCGCGTCAATACGAAAAATCGTTGCGCGGGTCTTTGCTGCGGCGGGTCACTCCGTCGTCGGGCAGGAAATGAATTTCCAGCTTGTCAAAATCAATCGGTTCGAAGAAGTT
>USEE01000327.1 GCA_900553645.1 uncultured Eubacteriales bacterium | reverse complement strand
CTTGTAGAGCGGCGGCATCGCTATGTAGACGTGGCCCTGCTCTATTAACGGACGCATGTAGCGGTAGAAGAACGTCAGAAGCAGTATGCGGATGTGCGAACCGTCTACGTCCGCATCCGTCATGCAGATTATGCGGTGGTAGCGTAATTTCGACGTGTCAAAGTCCTTGCCGAAACCGCCGCCGAACGCCGTTATCATCGCCTTGATTTCCTGATTGCTCAGCGCGCGCGCGTCGTGTACCTTTTCTACGTTCAGTATCTTGCCGCGCAGCGGAAGTATCGCCTGGAAGTGACGGTCGCGGCCGGTCTTGGCCGAACCGCCCGCCGAGTCGCCCTCGACTAAGAATATCTCGCACTTGGACGGGTCGCGTTCGGAGCAGTCCGCCAGCTTGCCAGGCAGAGACGCGGTCTCAAGCGCGCTCTTGCGGCGCGTAAGATCGCGCGCTTTGCGCGCAGCCTCGCGCGCACGAGACGCCTGTACGCACTTCTCAAGGACTTCTTTAGCCTCGTCCGGATGCTCCTCAAGATAGCTCTCCAGCTTGTCGGCGACGAGCGAGTCGACTATGCCGCGTACCTCGCTGTTGCCCAGCTTGGTCTTGGTCTGACCCTCAAACTGCGGCTCGGTAAGCTTTACCGATACTATCGCCGTCAGACCCTCGCGTATGTCGTCGCCCGACAGCTTGTCCTTGTCCTCTTTAAGTATGCCGCGCTTCTTGCCGTAATCGGTAATCACGCGCGTAAGCGCCGAGCGGAAGCCCGCCAGGTGCGTGCCGCCCTCGGGCGTGTGTATGTTGTTGGCAAAGGTGTATACGTTTTCGTTGTACGAATCGTTCCATTGGAGCGCGACTTCCACCTGAGTGCCGTTTTCCTCGCCCTCGATGTATATGGGCGTGGGGAACATGACCTGCTTGTTCTTGTTGAGGTATTCGACAAACGAACGTATGCCGCCCTCGTAATGGTATACCTGCTCGCGCCCGTCGCGTTCGTCGCGCAGGGTTATGCGAATGCCCTTGTTCAGGAACGCCATCTCGCGCAGGCGCTGCTTGAGCGTCTCAAAATCGAATACCAGAGTCTCGAATATCTCCGGGTCAGGCTTAAACCATATCGTGGTGCCCGTGCGCTCGGTGTCGCCGATTATCGTAAGTTCACCTGTGGGCTTACCGCGCACGTACTCTTGTTGGAAGATATGACCCTTCTGATATACAGTCACGCGCAGCTTCTCGGACAGCGCGTTTACAACCGACGCGCCCACGCCGTGCAGACCGCCGGATACCTTGTATCCGCCGCCGCCAAACTTGCCGCCCGCGTGCAGTACGGTCAGGCATACCTCGACCGCGGGCTTGCCCATCTTGGGGTGTATGTCGGTCGGAAAGCCGCGGCCGTCGTCCTGTACCTCAATGTCGTAATCTGTGCCGATTGTAACGACGATGTTTTTGCAATATCCGGCCAGAGCCTCGTCGATAGAGTTGTCGACGATCTCGTATACCAGATGATGCAGTCCCCGCTCGTCGGTGGAGCCGATGTACATGCCGGGACGCTTGCGCACGGCCTCCAGACCCTCAAGCACCTGTATCTGTTCCGAACCGTAGTGATTGGGTTGTACGTTCGTTTCTGTCATTTCATGCCTCCAATGCGGGGCCGCGGCTGTAGGCTGCCCTCGAACCGCTGACAAAGCGTGCGCGGCGCAATCGGCGACAGATAACACGTCTCGCCATGTCTGCCCGCGCAGACCACTATCGATTTGTCGCCCGCGTCGATACGCACCAGCTGTGCGCTTTTCTTCATGCGGCTAAGGAGCGCGCGCGCATCCGCACTCTGCGCGTCCAGTATCATGACGACCTGTGCGCGCGGCACAATGTAGCCCGATCCAATATGCAGCATATCGCGCCTCCTGCGGGCAAAAAACAGTTGCCCGCTCCTCGCCGGCTATTGCTAAATAAGCCCGCGCACGCGCAGCATCAACCGGGTAATTTCAAGCGCGTCCGCGGGCACTTCTACCTATTTATTATAGCACTTTTTAAGCCGATTTTCCACATGTGCGGGGGGTATTTATTGTGGAATTAACGCGCCCCACAATCGGGCGGCAGCAGACGCACGATAAGGCGCTAAAACGGCGCAATGGGGCCAAAATGACGTACAGGCAGTACAGCTACTAACAGTAGGGCATAAGCGGCCTTAGCGCGCGTTTACAGCGCAATGCGGCATAAAAAATTCCCGCCGAAATTGGCGGGAAGATGAGCTTTTACATGGCGGAAGTCAGGCATATGAACGCCTTAAACTGAGCTTGTTTCAGTCTGTATTTGTGCAGGCGGTAAGCGTAAGTCAGCCTTCGCCGCCGCAAGCAAACCGCAGGATAATGCCGCCGGCGAGCCGACACTTCTTCAGATCGCCCGCCTGAGCCGGGGCGATAAGCCCCGCATCCACGCGCCGGCTGTACTCCGACTGGCTCATATGAAGCTTTGCGCGCACGACGTTCGATACGCGCAGCGCAAGTCCGCATTCGTTGCGGATTCCCAGTTCGATCGGCTCGTCCGGGTCAAACGCATCGCCCTCAATGT
>USEE01000326.1 GCA_900553645.1 uncultured Eubacteriales bacterium | reverse complement strand
CCCCTCGTAACCCCACGCAACCCCACTAACTAATAAAATATATGGAGGAACCCCCCAATGTCAAGCGTGTATGACGTGCTGAAAGAGCGTGGATTTATCGCTCAGTGTACTTATGAGGAAGATTTGCAGAAGGCGCTGGAGAATGAGAAAGTGACCTTCTATGTTGGATTTGATCCTACTGCGGATAGTCTGCATATTGGGCATTATATTCCGATTATGGCTATGGCGCATATGCAGAAGTTTGGGCATAGGCCGATTGCGCTGGTTGGCGGCGGTACCGCTATGATTGGCGACCCGTCCGGTAAGACCGATATGCGTAAGATGATGACCCGCGAGATGGTCGATGCTAATGCTTCCGCGATTAAGAAGCAGCTTAGTAGGTTTATTTCGTTTGATGATGATAAGGCTATCATGGCCGATAACGCCGATTGGCTGCTTGGACTTAATTATGTCGAGTTCATTCGCGATATTGGCGCGCATTTCTCGGTTAATAGAATGCTCACCGCCGAGTGCTATAAGCAAAGGCTTGAGCGCGGACTTACCTTCCTTGAGTTTAACTATATGCTCATGCAGAGCTATGACTTCCTCATGTTGAACCAGAAATACGGCTGCACCGTGCAGATGGGCGGCGATGATCAGTGGTCTAACATGCTGTCCGGCGCAGACCTCATCCGCCGTAAGGAGCGTAAGGACGCATTCGCCATGACGTTTAAGCTGTTGCTGACCCACGACGGCAAGAAGATGGGTAAGACGGTCGCCGGCGCGCTCTGGCTCGATCCTAAAAAGACCAGCCCCTACGACTTCTACCAGTACTGGCGTAACGTCGATGACGAGGACGTCGAAAAGTGCCTCGCACTGCTCACCTTCCTGCCTATGGACGAGGTGCGCGAACTGGGCGCGCTGGAGGGCAGCGAGAAGAACAAGGCCAAGCGCGTACTGGCTTACGAAGTAACCAAGCTGGTGCACGGCGAGGAAGAGGCTAATAAGGCTCAGCAGGCGGCCGAGGCGCTGTTCGGCGGCGGCGCGGCGGCGGGCAGCGTGCCCACCACCCACATCACCGAGGCGCAGCTGGACGAGGACGCGCGCGTTACCACCTGGGCGGTCAACTGCGGACTGTGCAAGTCGCGCGGCGAGGCGCGCAAGACCGTCGAGGGCGGCGGACTGTACATCGGCGACGAGAAGGTGTCCGATGTGAACAAGACGCTCACCTGGGCTGAATTGCAGGGCGAGGGCGTACTGCTGCGCAAGGGCAAAAAGAGCTATCACAAGCTGGTGGCGGCCGAGTGAAGCCGTATAGGACGGTACTAGGACGGGGCGACGACGAGGTTATAATCAATAAGTCGCGCTTCATAGGGCACGCCGCGCCCTGCGCATCCGAGGAGGAAGCGCTGGCGTTCATAAGCGAGATGCGCCTGAAGTACAAGGACGCGTCGCACAACTGCTACGCATACGTGATCGGCCAGAACAAGGGCATAATGCGTTACAGCGACGACGGCGAGCCGGGCGGCACGGCGGGCCTGCCGATGATGGAGGTACTGAAAAACCGCGACGTAACCGACCTGTGCGTAGTAGTAACGCGCTACTTCGGCGGCGTATTATTAGGCGCAGGCGGCCTCGTGCGCGCCTACACAAAAGGCGCGGTAATCGGCCTGGACGCGGCAAAGGTAGTAGTAATGCACCCGTCGCAGACCTACCTCCTAGAAATCGATTACAGCCAGTTAAGCCGCCTGGAGCACTGGATCAAAGACACCCCCTACCGCCTGGACGACCGCGACTTCGCGGCCAGCGTAACATGCCAGATAACGCTAAAATCCGAGTACTCCGACGCGTTCCATGCCGAAATCGCGCGGCTATTCGACGGGCGATACGAGCCGGTTTTGGTGGAGGAACGGTTTATGGCGTGGGAGGAGTGACGAGGGTGGTACGTGTGCTTTCTTTGCAGGAGAAAAGAAAGCACACGTACCCCATTACCAGACACCCCCTCCACAATAAAACGCGCCGCAAGGAACATTTTTGCCCTCACGACGCGTAAAATGGCTTATGTGTTGCAGCTTTCGTTCATTGCGGCGCGGGTCCGGTTCCGCGCCGCAATGTGCCTGCCTGATTATGTATTCAGATTTGTCAGTATACGGGTGATACTTTCCAGCGACACGGCCAGCTCCGCGAAGTCTTCCTCGGACATGTTGTCCGCCCACTCGCGCACCTGATTGGCGATCGACTTCTGTATCGCGGCCAGCTTCTGCACGCCCGCGGGCTGTATCACCACGTTCACCACGCGCCGGTCGCCCGTGTCGCGCACGCGGTCTACCAGATCCGACGCAATCAGACGGTCGACCAGCGGCGTTATGTTGGGCTTGGCTATGCCCAGACGACGCGATATTTCGGATACGGACATGCTCTTGTTTTCGCTCAGCATAGCCAGTACCTGCGCGTGGCTGAGCGGTATGCCGTGCTCCGCCTGCACCACGTCCAGTCGCAGCAGACGCTTGCGCAAAAGCGGCATCACATGAAATATGTTAGCCGCAATTTGCTCGACCGTCTTTTCGTCCGGCTTGACGTTCAATTCCATTTGCATTCCCCCTATC
>USEE01000325.1 GCA_900553645.1 uncultured Eubacteriales bacterium | reverse complement strand
GCGCGCAGGGACTCACATATTGTTGCTGAAAGCTATCGAAGTAATCTGTCCAGACTCGTTCATCTCGAACGCGGCATAGAATTCATATGGCGCTTCATCGCCGCAGGCCAGCGACGCGTCGCTGTACCAGCCTACAATATCGTCGCATTTCTCATTCTCACCGGGGTTAAACGGGTCGGCGGGAAGCATGACCTCGCATTCAGGCGCGAGCCATAGCACAAACTCCAGATTGAAGTCTGCCTTGCCAGCGTCGCTATCCATATCGCCCAAGCCCGCGCGCACGCACACGCGCCCGTCGCCCGGCCGCGCCGCGCCGGTCACGCGCATTGTCGCGTAACCCTCGGGGTTATAGAACCCGCGCAGGTCGTTAAAGTCGGCTGTATGCGCCGAAACTATGCTTAAATTGCCATCCTTATCCACATGCAGCCGAAGCGCGCGCATGTCGGATACTTCGCCTTCAAAACCGTCGGACAGGCTCATAACGACCTGCGCGTCGGAATCAAAGCCGTCGTCGTAGCCATGCAGCACCAGTTCGTAAGAGCCGTCCTCAGCGCTCGACCGGGACGAAATGCCGACATTGCCCGATATGAAGGGCTGCCAGTTAAGGCCGTCGCCCTGGGTAAGCTCAATGCTTACAAGCCCGTCTTCGGCAGAGTACCAGCCGCTTCCCTCATCGGCAAGCGCGGGCAGGGCGCACATAAGAATCAGCGTGGCAAGCATTGCGGCGATAAACTTCTTCATAAGCAAACCTCCTGAACACTCATATTATTTGCCCGTGGACTGTGCATTGAATACGAGAGTTAGACGATTCAGCCCATCCGAATGTTCATACCGCATGTCGCGCGTCATCTTTTTTACCATGAATATGCCTAAGCCGCCCGGCTCGCGGTCGTCCGCTGAGGCGTGTACATCCGGTTCTTCGGCGGCTGTGGGGTCGTACTGCGCGCCGTCGTCGGTGAATATCATGGTCAGCTCGCCCTCGGCCATGTGCAGCTCCACGCGCGCGTGGCTGGCGTGGCTGTGGCGCGCTATGTTGGAGAAGATTTCATCCGCCGCGACGTGCAGGCGGCTGTTCAGGCGCGCGGGCAGTCCCAGCTTCTCGGCCTGCGAGTCAAGGAAGCTCATTATGTAGTCGGACGATGCGGACTCCGCCTTGACCGATATGAAGTCGTCGCCCTCGGTGTAGTTGAGCTTTACCGCCAGCATGGTCATGTCGTCGAACTGCGCCGCGCCGTTTACGAAGCCGTCTACGCTGCGCTTTACGTCCATGCACAGCCCCGCCATGTTCTGCGCCTGGCTGGCGTTGAGCGCGCTCAAAAGCGCCGCGTCGCCAAACATCGCGCCCGACGCGTCCTCGGCCTCGGTCACGCCGTCGGTGTACAGGAATATCTCGTCGCCGGGCTGGAGGGTGAGCGTGCCGCGTCGGTATTTGAGCCCGTCCATGCCCGCCAGCACGAAGTTGGGCCGCCCGCTTAGGAACTCGAACTGCCCGCCCGCGTGCCGCAGCGCCGGGGGATTGTGGCCCGCGTTGGAGTAGTGCAATTCGCCCGTGCGCAGATCCAGTACACCCAGCCATACCGTCACGAACATCTCCGCGTCGTTGTTCTGGCACAGCTTGTGATTGGCGCGCGTCAGAACCTCCTCGACCCACGCGCCGGTTTCGGCCAGACTCTTTATCATGGTCTTTGAGGTCATCATGAACATGGCCGCGGGTATGCCTTTGCCCGATACGTCCGCGATCATGAACGCCAGCCGGTTATTGTCCAGCAGGTAGAAGTCGTAGAAATCGCCGCCTACCTCGCGCGCGGGGTCCATGTCGGCGTATATGTCGAAGTCGGTGCGCTGAGGATAGGGCGGGAACACGCTGGGCAGAGCCGACTTCTGTATCGTGCGCGCGAAGTCCAGTTCGCGGTCGATGCGCGCGGCGGCCTCGGCTATGTAGCCCTTCAATTTATCCACGGTGCTGTTTATGTCGGTTGACAATTCGTCAAACTCCGCGTTGGCGCGCACGTCTACAACCACGTCCAGATTGCCGCCGGTTATCTCGGACAGCGACGCGTTTATCTTGTCGATATTGTCCACGATCATGCGCTTTATCAGAAAGTAGATGTTGGCAAACAGCGCCGCGAATATCAGCACTTCGATAAACGCGGTGACGTACGCCGATATGTTGCGCGACATCATTGCCTCCGCGACCGGCAGCATCGCCACTATGTAATACCCCTCGGTATACACGTACATGCAGTATGCCTCCACGCCGCCCAGCGTGGCCGTAAACACCGTCTTTTGCCGGTGCGTGCCCACGTCGGCAAGCTCGGCGATGGTTTCGCCGTTTAACGCTTCGGTGCCGCTTACAACCGCGCCCGATGTGTCGCATACTATCACCGCGCCGTCGGTGCCTATGCGGCGGTTGCTGGCCGCGATGCGTACCTGCGAGCGTATGTCGCTGTGGAAGCGCGACGCGTCGTAGCCCACCTGAACAAAGCCGCCGCTGGCCAGCTTAACGCCCGCGTACTTGCGGTATACGCCCGGCATCGCCGCGATCTCCCGATAGCTTTGCACATATTCGTCCGTGTCCTTCAGCAGGCATAAAAAC
>USEE01000324.1 GCA_900553645.1 uncultured Eubacteriales bacterium | reverse complement strand
GACAAAATTCGCGTATGAAAATCGAAAATTTTCCGAGCGACAAATGCGAACATCCGCTGAAAATTTCGGATATAGGCCGCGAGCTTGAGGCTTTGCAGGCTGATAAAGATTGCACCGATGATAAAAATCGGCCAGGTGAAATTGCATATATCACTCGCCGCCGCCACTATTCCGATAATGGCAAACCGTATGTTCGCATCAGTAAAGGCGAACACTCTGATTTGGATTGCGAATATGCAAGCAGTGATGCGATGCTTGCCGGAGCTGATAGTCAGTATCTTAACCGGCACATTCGCGCTAATAAATGCGAACATACCGATTGCGATTCTCAACGCACGGCTGGCACTGCGGCGGCTATCGAATGCAATGCGCTTAGTTCCGATAATCCCGGTCAGAATGTTCGCATTGTCAAAGGCGAACACTCTATTTCAGAATGCGAACGTGCAGACAGCAGCGCGATGTTTGCCGGGACGGATGACCAATATCCTGACAGCCATGTTCGCGTTCATAAAGGCGAACACGTTAAGCAAAAATTTGAATGTGCGGGCGACTGCGCGACTGCTGACGAAGCGGACAGCCGCGTTTGCACCGGCACTTGCGCGGCAAAGGCCGTGAATTTCCAGACTGACAAACCTGCCTTAACCGCCGATATTCCGGCTGAAAATGCGCCCACGCCGCGCCCGCCTGAGCCAAAATGTATCGCGGCTGGGACAGGCGATTCGCCCGGCGCGATTGTTTCGGGATGCAGCTCCCGCCCAAACGATGCGCGCATTTCGGGAAGCAACCCTGCCGACGCGCGCGCCCCGCAAAGCGCCTCCCCCACATCAGCCGAGGAATACGTTATGCAGATGTTCCGCGAGGAGATGTCGCGCGGCATATCGGGCGCGCGCGCCGCATATGATGGCGCATAGCGATATTGTTGTGGGGGCGGTCGTATGCTGTTAACGCGCGTGCGGACGGGCGAAACGCTGAATATGCTGTCGGCGCGCCTAAGGCGGCCTGCTTGTATGATAATGCGTGCCAATCGCATACTCAGCCCGGCGTGGCTGCTGCCGGGGCGGGAGATCGCCGTGCCGCCGCGCGATTTCTGCCTGCGGGATGCGGGCGCGTGCCCGTGCGCGGCGTTCAAGCGCCCGGCGGGTGAGGCGGCTATGCGGCGGTTCGTCGTGCGCGCAGGGCAAAGCGTCGGCGATCTGGCGCGCGAGGCGGGACTGCCTGAGCGGATAGTGCTGTTGACGTGCGGCATACGCGCGGGTGAGCAGCTTTCGGCAGTGAGCGCGGTCGAACTGCCTGTCCCGCCGGAACGCGCGCGCATAATCACGGTTCAGCCGGGCGACACGCAGGAGAGTATCTGCCGCCAATACGGCATGGAGCAGGCGCGGTTTAGCGAGGTCAACGTGACTTGCGCGCCGCTTCTGCCGGGGATGCGGGTGATTGTCTGGCGGAAGGGCGGCGGGGTGGGCTGACGAGGCGTGGTTAGCTGTCTTCGCCAGATGTGCCGATCCGCGCGCCTTAAACGGTTCTGAATATGAGCGCCATGCGCCTTCATTAAGGCGACTTGCTGTCCGTTGCCGCCAAACGCTGACATGCTGCTTCTGCCTTAAACCATACCGAGCATGGCCGGACTTCGCCGCCCGCCATGCTCATTTTTTGTTGAACCAGCGCCGTGCTTCCCGACTTAACGTGAATCATGCCCATATATTAAGGGAGATACTGCGACAAAATCCGACCCGACACGCCATGTCCGCGCGACATTTCGCGTTTCCCGCGCTGTGTCGTGGCGGTTTGGGCGCGGATGTGGTATGCTGGACGGGAAAGGGGGCGGGCGCATGGATCAAAAGAAGATCGGCGGCCTGCTGCGCGAGCTGCGCAGGGAGCGCGGGCTTACGCAGGAGCAGCTCGCGGAGCAATTCGATGTGTCAGCGCGCACGGTGTCGCGCTGGGAGACGGGCAGCAACCTGCCAGAGCTGAGTATGCTGATTGAGCTGGCCGACTTTTACGGTGCGGACATACGGGAGATAATCGACGGCGAGAGGAAGCGCGAGGATATGGACTGCGAGGAAAAGGCAAAATTGCAATCGGTGGCGGACTATGCGGACGAGGAAAAGACGCTGCTGCTCAGGCGGCTGCGCGTAATCAGCGCGGTGGGGCTGATTGCGCTGATTGCCGCGCCGGTGCTGGCGGACATTACGCAGGCGCATCCCTCGCCCATAATGGGGTATGTAAGCGGGTTTTCGTATGGGCTGGGCGTGGGGGCGCTGGTCACGGCGCTGTTGTATGCGACGGGCGCGCTGGCCAAGATCAGGCGGTTCAATCTGTGTACGCCGCGGAGGAGAGCGGTTTTGATCGGCGTTGCGACGCTGTTCGTGGTATTTACGCTGATTGCGGCGATTGTCGCGTCGGTTAATGGCTGATTGAGTTGGCTGCGGATTGAAGTATTGAGCGATGCGCGGTAGAGGCTTCTGCTTTAGGCGGGGCACTTGCCGCGCTGTTTTTATTTGTTGATGCGAATAATTATGCGTGATGTTTGTTGGGTTGAGCTACGGCGCGACTTTGCGCGCTTGTCAATATGCTGCTCTCTGAGCGTGGAAGATGCGAATGCAGAACCCCGAGAACTGATAGCATCTTCCGCGCCCACTTTAATATATGGTGGGCGCGGCATGGATGG
>USEE01000323.1 GCA_900553645.1 uncultured Eubacteriales bacterium | reverse complement strand
ATGGCGGAAAAGACGCCGAAATTGCGGATTAAGGAATTTTTGAGACACACTCTAGCGCAGTACGCAAATGCCCGCTTCTTTACTATTTTAACATGATGATTTTACCCGTGTCAATGACAAACCACCTGATCTGTATAACCGATATGTATAGATCAACAGCCAAAAAAGCAAAATCGCGGCGATCCGCAAACTGCGAACCGCCGCGACTAACGTTAATGATTTATGCGTTTGCGCCCGGTTTCCAGACGCACCATTGCGCGCGCGAGCGATACCTTGTTGACAAGATATTCCTCGCGGCTCTTCTGATTCTTGATATGGCGCTCGGCCAGCTCCTTTGCGGCCAGCGCGCGGCTGATGTCGATCTCCTCCGGCCATTCAAATGCCTGAGAGAACATTACCACGCCATCGCTGCGTATCTCGACAAATCCGGGCGAAGCGGCGCACTCGTGCCACTCGCCGTCGTAAAGCAGCCTTACCTGCCCTACGTCCAGCGATATGACCGAAGGCTCATGACCCGCAAGTATGCCCATCAGTCCGTCGGGCGCAGGCAGCTGCACCGCCTCCACCTGGCCGTCGAAGAAGCGTCGCTCGGGCGTTATCATCTCCAGGTGAAAGAGCTTGCTCATCCCTTCATCGCCTGCGCCTTCTGCCTTACGTCGTCGATGTCGCCCGCCATGAAGAACGCGGCCTCAGGCAGATCGTCGACCTCGCCGTCGATAATGGCCTTGAACGAGCGAATGGTATCGCGCAGCGGCACGTACTTGCCGGGTATGCCTACGAATACCTCCGCCACGCTCATGGGCTGGCTCAGGAACTTCTGCAGCTTGCGCGCGCGGTAAACCATCTGCTTATCCTCGGGCGAAAGCTCCTCCATACCCAGTATGGCGATTATGTCCTGCAGCTCCTTATAGCGTTGCAGCACCGCCTGCACGCCGCGCGCCACGCGGTAGTGCTCCTCGCCCACGATGCGCGGCTCCAGTATGCGCGACGACGAAGCCAGCGGATCCACGGCCGGGTATATGCCCAGCTCGGATATGGAGCGCGAAAGCACGGTCGTTGCGTCCAGATGCGTAAACGTGGTTGCAGGCGCGGGGTCGGTCAAGTCGTCGGCGGGCACGTATATGGCCTGCACGGACGTGATGGAACCCGACGCGGTGGAGGCTATGCGCTCCTGCAGC
This sequence comes from uncultured Eubacteriales bacterium, assembly GCA_900553645.1. The sequence goes on along the minus strand of USEE01000323.1, from coordinate 1,494 downwards.
TCGCCCAGCTCGTTAGCCAGCGTGGGCTGATAACCCACGGCGCTGGGTATGCGGCCCAGCAGCGCCGATACCTCGGAACCGGCCTGTATGAAGCGGTATATGTTATCGATGAACAAAAGCACGTCCGCGTTTTCCTTATCGCGCAGGTACTCGGCCATTGTCAGGCCGGCCAGCGCCACGCGCATACGGCTTCCCGGCGGCTCGTTCATCTGGCCGAAGGCGAGCATGGAATGATCCAGTACGCCTGACTCGGTCATATCGCTGATAAGCTCGTTACCTTCGCGGGAGCGCTCGCCCACGCCGGTGAATACCGCGTGGCCGCCGTGCTCCTGGGTTATGTTGCGCATCAGCTGCATTATCAGTACGGTCTTGCCTACGCCCGCGCCGCCGAACAGACCGATCTTGCCGCCCTTGGGATAGGGCGCCAGCAGGTCGATTACCTTCAGGCCGGTTTCGAATATTTCAGTGGCGGGGTGCTGTTCGGCAAAGGACGGCGGACGGCGGTGTATGGGCATACGCTCGCCCTCGGGAATCGGGCCTTTGCCATCGATGGGATCGCCCAGCACGTTTATTACGCGGCCCATGACCGAATCGCCCACGGGTACGGTGATGGGCGCGCGGGTATCGATTACATCCATACCGCAGTACAGACCCTCTGTGGCGTTAAGCGCGATGCAGCGCACCGTGTCGTCGCCCAGCTGCATCTCCACCTCCATCCATACCTTTGCATCGGTATCGGGATCGGTGGTGTGCATGGCGGAATATACCTGCGGCATATGATGGTCGTCGAACTTTACGTCCAGCACAGGGCCGGTTATACGCACTATCCTGCCCTTATGTTCGTTCATTGTATCACCTCTTTGCGAAGCGGCGGGGTTCACTTGTGCCCGCCGTCCTGCGCGCCGATTACGTCCAGCGCGCCGATAATTTCGGCTATTTCGCTAGTGACTGCGCTCTGGCGCGCCGCGTTCAGTTCGCGGGCGTAATCGTCCAGCATCTGCTGGCCGTTGCGGTTTGCGCTGTCCATGGCGTTCATGCGCGCCGACTGCTCGGACGCGTATGCCTGAACCATGGTGGCGTAAACTATACCCACGATGTACTGCGGCACCAGAGTATTGAATACCTCCTCAACCGAGGGGTAATAATTCATTACCGAAGAATCCTCATTCTTGACCTCGACGTCGGCAAAATCGTCGGAGGACAGCGGCACAAGGTCGATCATCAGCGGCTTTTGAAGCGTACCGCTGATATACTTGGTATAGATTATGAATACCGAGTCTACCTTGCCCTGCTCGTAAAGCTCGATTAGCGCGCGCATTATCTTACGCGCGTTATGCAGCGTCGGGCTTTGGCTCAGCTCGGCAAATCGCGCGTCCAGCTCAATGCCGTCGTTATGCCTTGCGAAATAGGCCAGCGTCTCCTGACCCACGGGCAGCACATACGGCGATTCACTTTCGTTGATACGCGCCTGAGCATATTCAAGCAGGTTATGGT
>USEE01000322.1 GCA_900553645.1 uncultured Eubacteriales bacterium | reverse complement strand
GGCCCTCAGCGCCGCGCCGTATGCGCCCATCAGTCCCGCGATGTTGGGGCGAATGGCTTCGCCGCCCAGCTCCATCTCGAACGCGCGCAGCACCGCGTCGTTGTTGAACGTACCGCCCTGTACGACGATGTGCTTGCCCAGCGCGTCGGCGCTGCTGGCGCGGATGACCTTGTACAGCGCGTTTTTGACAACGCTCACGGACAGCCCCGCCGATATGTCGGATATGTCCGCGCCCTCCTTCTGAGCCTGCTTGACCGAGGAATTCATGAACACCGTGCATCGGCTGCCCAGATTGACCGGCGCGCGCGCCTTCAATCCGTACTTTGCAAACTCCTCAACAGTGCAGCCCATAGACTCAGCGAATGTGCTCAGGAAGGAGCCGCAGCCCGACGAACACGCCTCGTTAAGCATTATGCTGTCTATCGCGCCGCTGCGTATGCTGAAGCACTTTATGTCCTGTCCGCCGATGTCCAGTATAAAGTCCACGTCCGGCTGGAAGTACCGCGCCGCCGTATAGTGCGCGATAGTCTCGACCAGACCCATGTCCACGCTGAACGCATTTCTGATAAGGTCTTCGCCGTAGCCCGTGACCGCACTGCCGCATATGCGCACGCGGTCGCCGCACAGCTTGTATATCTTTTCCAGCTGCTCCTTGACTATCGCCACGGGGTTGCCCTTGTTGGGGGCGTAGTAGGTGTAGAGCAGCTCGCGATTGGCGCTTATCAGCGCCAGCTTTGTTGTGGTGCTGCCGCAGTCTATGCCTAAGTAAGCCGGGCCGATGTACGAAGCAATGTCGCCCTCGGGCACGACGGCGCGCGCGTGCCTTGCGCGGAACGCTTCGTAATCCGCGGGCGTTTCAAACAGCGGCTTTAACCGCCCCGCCGTCGCGATGGTAGGCGCGTTTTTTATCTTTTCGGCCAGCGCGTCGAACGAAAGCCCGCCGCCGCTTTTCTCGGCGTACATCGCCGCGCCCATCGCGACCGACAGCCGCCCGTATTCCGGGAATATCGCGTGCTTTTCGTCAAGCTTCAGCGTCTCGCAAAAGCGCGCGCGCAGTCCTTTGCAGAAGTACAGCGGCCCGCCCAGGAACAGCACCGTGCCGTCGATGCGCCGCCCCTGCGCAAGGCCCGCAATGGTCTGGTTTACGACTGCCTGATATATGCTGGCCGCGATGTCCTCCTTGCGCGCGCCCTGGTTTATAAGCGGCTGAATATCGCTCTTTGCGAACACGCCGCAGCGCGACGCGATGGGGTATATGCGCGACGCGTTAAGGCTGAGCAAGTCCAACTCGCTCACGCTTACGTCCAGCAGCGACGCCATCTGGTCGATAAAAGCGCCCGTACCGCCTGCACAACTGCCGTTCATGCGCTGGTCCAGTCCGCCGGTGAAGAATATTATCTTCGCGTCCTCGCCGCCCAGCTCTATTGCGCAGGATGCGTCGGGCTGCTTGCGGCGCACCACTTCGGCGGTTGCGAATACTTCCTGAACAAACGGCATACCCGCGGCCTCGGCCAGACCCATGCCCGCCGAACCCGATATGGCGGCGCATATCGTCGGCTCGCTGCCTGGGTATGCCTCTCGCGCGACGCCGTGCGCGCGCTCCAGCAGTTCGACAGTCTTTTCGCGCACGCGCGAAAAATGGCGCTCGTAACAGCTGAATAGCTCTTTTTCGCCGTCCGTCAGCATGAATTTTATGGTGGTAGAACCTATGTCTATACCAAGGTACAAAGTGTTGTTTTGCATTTGGTTCATTCCTTGACGCTTGCCGTCAGCAAGTTTTCCGTTTATGAATTATAAGTATCTGCATTGTAATCCATGCCACTTTTTTTGTCAACGGAGTACAAAGGTTGATTCGGTTGAAAAATGCAACACATGGTGAACTCACTGTGAAAAGTGTTTAACACTTGAAAGTGTGTGGAAAATAGAATGCGGCGCGGAAAATTTCGACATTTTTGGCTTCTGCGCACCTTAAAATAATTGCGAGTATGCCATAATTATGGTACAATCGAAAACATGGTTAATACAGAAATTCAAAAACAAACCCCGCGCAAGGCTGCTCGTACAAGCAGCGCCCTGCGCGGGGTTCATTACTTTATATTAAGCCAATCAGTTGGCAAGCGGCATATCGTCGGAATGCTCGTCGGAATCGTCATCGTCCGTATGTGCATCGTCGTCAGCGTCAGCCTCGGCTTCCTCGACCTTGGGCTCGACCTTCAATTCCAGCACATGACGCTTGTCGGCCTTCGTGACCGTTATGTGACTTGTCTCAAAGTCGAAAGCGCTGCCCGCCTGCGGTATGCAGCCCAGCTGCTCCATTGCCCAGCCGCCCGCCGTTACGGAGTCGGTTTCGTCGGGCACCTTGCCCCAGTCGAAGTGATCGAACAGATCGTCCAGATTCGCGCCCGCGTTTACCAGCGTGGAGCCGTCCTCCTGCGGCATGAAAAACTCTATGACCTCGTCGTGCTCGTCCCAGATTTCGCCGACCAGCTCCTCTATAACGTCCTCCAGCGTGACCAGACCCAGCGTGCCGCCGAATTCGTCCAGCACTATCGCCATGTGCAGCTTTTCTAATTGCAGCCTGCGCATCAGCGCCGATATCTTAAGCCCGCCCTGTACGTACAGCACGCGCCCCAGTTCGCGGTTCAGATCGAAGTCGCCCTTGGCCAGATGCGAATAGAAGTCGCGCTCGTGCAAAA
>USEE01000321.1 GCA_900553645.1 uncultured Eubacteriales bacterium | reverse complement strand
GACATACCACGCGCCGCATACGAGGAGCCGGAGGAGCGCGTGATAGGCGAGCTCAAGCGGCTGGGCAAGCCGTTCGTGGTCGTGCTCAACTGCGCCGAACCCGCGTCCGATGCGGCGATCTCGCTGGCCGGTGAGCTTAGCCAGAAGTACGACACGCCGGTCATGCCGCTCAACGTGCTTAACGCCACTCAGGACGACATGCACATGCTGCTCGAGCGCGTGCTGTACGAATTCCCGATCACGCGCGTACACTTCGATACGCCCGACTGGCTGGGCGCGCTGCCCGACGGACACCCGCTCATCGACGAGATCACTGGCGCTGTGCGCAGCGCGCTAAAGGATGCGTCGCGTATGCGCGACCGGGACGCGATTATGCAAAGCCTGAGTGCGCACGCCGAGCTTATGCCCTCGGGCGGCGAATCGCTGCTGGGCGAGGGTGCGCTTAACTTTAAGCTCCCGCTGGACAAGGGCGTATACTACCGCGTGCTGGGCGAGATGAGCGGCTGTGAGATCGGCGGCGAGCGCCAGCTAATGAGCATGATGGGCGACATGGCGCGAGCCAAGCGCGAGTATGACAAGCTGGCCGACGCATTGGAGGAGGTCGAACGCACGGGCTACGGTCTGGTAATGCCCACGCGCGCCGAGCTGAAGCTGGAGCGCCCCGAGACGGTCAAACAGGGCAGTCACTACGGCGTACGCATACGCGCGGGCGCGCCCAGCCTGCACCTGATACGCGCCAACGTGAATACCGAGATAAGCCCGCTGGTGGGCACCGAAAAGCAATCCGAGGAAATGGCGCAATACCTTACTCAGGCCATGGAGGACGACCCCGACGGCGTATGGGACACCAACATGTTTGGAAAGACATTATCGGCGATGGTGGGCGACGAACTGAATGGCAAGTTGGGACACATGCCTCAGGAGGCGCGCGAAAAGGTTTCCGAGCTGCTGGAGCGCATAATGAACGAGGGCAGCGGCTCAATGATCTGCATACTGCTCTAAAGCGCGTGTGGCTTGCTTCATTGAAGGGCGGATTAAGCTTAGGTATGCTTTCCGCATTAAACCGTATCTGAAATAATTTAGGCACAAGTCATGCCTGAGCACTCAAAAACATATAATAATACAGGCCGGTCAATATTCGGCCTGACGGCAATGTGCGGACGTCAGCCACAGGAGCGGCGGCCGCACGTATATTTTTACTCACAAAAATGTATGGAAATTCGCGTCAAAATGCGTTATAATCATTATAGGCGATTTCCAACCAGGAGGTAAATATACATGATGGATAAGGGCAGGATTGTATTGGAGCTGGCTCCGGATGAAGTTTGCACTCGCCAGAGCGAGGGCGACTTTTGCCGACTGCCGGATGGATCTATACTGTTTGCATATTCTCGCTTTACTCAATCGGGCGATGACGACGCGCCGTCGGATATAATGGGACGGCTGTCACGCGACGAGGGCGATACGTGGACTGAGCCGGTGACGCTGATAAGCGCCGCGCGCCACGGCGTGAAAAACGTCATGAGCCTGACGCTGATGAACATGGCCAACGGCGACATAGGCATGTTCTATCTGATAAAGCAGTCTCCGCTGGAAAACCGCGTAATGCTGGCGCGCTCGAAGGACGGGCTTACGTTCGGCGAGGCGGTCGAATGCCAGAACACCGCGCGCAAGGGGCTGTACATACTCAATAATCAGCGCGCCGAACGACTGAGCTGCGGCCGGATAATACTGCCGGTAGCGCTGCACTATGCGTCGATGGGCAAGCAGGGGCGGCTGTTTAACGGCTATGGCGAGTGCTACTGCCTGTGCTCAGACGACGACGGCTACACATGGCGCGAGATGCCGGGCCAGATACACGCGTCGTTCACGCGCTCGCACAGCGGTCTGCAGGAGCCGGGCATTGTCGAAATGCGCAACGGCGCGCTGTGGATGTACGCGCGCACCGACATGATGTATCAGTACGAGTGCTTCTCTAACGACGGCGGCGAGAGCTGGACTCTGCCCCAACCGTCGCGCTTCACCTCGCCCCAGTCGCCCATGAAGATCGCGCGCAGTCCGTATAACGGCGTGCTGTATTCGATATGGAACCCCATTCCGAACTACAACGGGCGCGAATACACGCACTACAACGGCGGGCGCACGCCGCTGGTCATTGCGCGCAGCGACAACGACGGCCGCACATGGAGCGAACCGTATGTGCTTGAGGACAACCCGGACTGCGGCTACTGCTATCCGGCGATGTTTTTCCTGCCCGACGGGCGCGCGCTGGTCGCGTACTGCGCGGGCGACATACCCGACGGCGGCTGCCTGAACCGCACACGCGTCCGCAAGATCGAACTGTAAGCATTAAATATTGCCGGTTAAGGCAGGCGCGTTTGGCGCTTGGGTTGACCGGCGTTTTGTTTTAGGTGGAGGGCGTCGATATTGCCTGAACGGTTTCTGAATGCAAGCGTTGCGTTACACATTTAAGACAGACAGCGTATGCGCTTGACTTGAATCGTCTTAGACATTCTGCCTTGCAATGTGCGCATTAAGCCGGGCATACTCCCCTGCCTTGCTATCTGAAATAAACTGCTCAGCAAAGCAGAAAGCCCTATGCCTTTGCCTACAGCCTAGAGTGTGTCTCAAAAATTCCTTAATCCACAGTTTCGGGTGTCGCTCCGCCATTTCTGCGTCACAAGGCTCGACTTAGCGCTGC
>USEE01000320.1 GCA_900553645.1 uncultured Eubacteriales bacterium | reverse complement strand
GGTATTCATGGCGCTTTTAAGTTCCATCAGCTTTGCGATTATATTCAACCTGCACGGAAAGCGTATGATGCTGGCGGGCATTGGCGGAATGCTGGGCTGGATAGTATACCTGATACTGTTTCACTTTACCAATATGGAGGTCGCATCATACGGCATGGCCACGGTCGTTACCACGCTGTATTCACAGGCGATTGCGCGCATTGTAAAATCGCCGACGACGCTGTTCCTCGTGCCTACGGTCGTACCCATACTGCCGGGAGGATTTTTGTATTACACGATGCTGTATGCCGTCGAGGGCAACTGGGCAGGTTTTTTGGAAAAGGGGATACTGACGCTTTCCACTGCGGCGGCAATAGCCGTTGGAATGCTGGTAGGCTCGTCGCTGTACACGTCGGTGCTTTCGATACGCAAGGCGATAAATAAAGGCGATTTGGCTAAAAAGGCCTGACGATTCATATTTTTAGGAGCGATTATATGCTTAAACTGATTAAGAACGAGAAGCTGCGGCGAGTGCTGGCGATAGTGCTGGCGCTGGCGATCGTCGTCATGTCGGTAATCAGCTATCTGCCCACATTCTGGAACTGACGATTACGCAAAGCAAGGTGATTCACATGAGCAAGGCAATCGGCATACTGGCGCACGTCGATACCGGCAAGACCACGCTTTCGGAGCAGCTGCTCTATCACGCGGGCGTAATCAGGCGCGCCGGGCGCGTGGATCACAAGGACGCGGCGCTAGACCTAAGCCCGATGGAGCGCGAGCGCGGCATAACGATATTTTCGGATCAGGCGCATTTTTCATATAAGGGCGAGAAGTACTATTGGCTGGACACGCCGGGGCACGTTGACTTTTCGGCCGAGGCGGAGCGCGTGCTGGGCGTGCTGGACATGGCGATACTGCTTGTGTCGGCGGTCGAGGGCGTGCAGAGCCACACTCGTACGCTGTGGCGGCTGCTTGCGGCGCATGAGCTGCCTGTCATGATATTTATAAACAAGGCTGATCGTGTGGGCGCAGATTTGGGCGGCGTGACTGAGCAATTGCGTGAAAAGCTGGGCGCGAACGTATTGCCGCTTAATCTGCCTTTCGATATAAACTCGCTTGACGAAGACGCGATTGAACTTATCGCCGAGGGCGACGAGCGGCTTATGGAGGCATATTTTGAGGGCGGGTTTGAACCGGACAGGTGGCTGGAATCGCTGCGCAGACAGATACGGTCGCGCGCCATATTCCCGGTATTTCACGGAAGCGCTTTGCGCGACGAGGGCGTCAAAGAGTTTCTGGATGCGATGAGCCTGCTTGCGCCGTCGTATACCGCGCCCGCGTCGGATGAGTTCAGCGCGCGCGTATACAAGATACGGCACGACGGGCCTACGCGGCTTACATTTTTCAAGGTATTATCCGGAAGCGTCAATGCGCGCGAGGCGATTGACGTACCCGATGACGATGCGCCCGGCGGGGTCAGCAGGCAGAAGATAACCGAGCTAAGGCTATACGATGCGGCGCGCTGCCTGGCTGTGCAGCGCGTTGAGGCGGGCGATCTTTGTGCGGCAGTTGGACTGGACGGCGGTTTGCCCGGCGATATTATTGGTTCCGGCGCTATGCGCGGGCGCGGCGGGCAATTGGAGCCTATATTGTCGGCGGCGGCTTTACCCGACTCCACGCACACGGGCGCGCAGTTACATTCGGCTTTACGCGTGCTTGAGCAGGAGGAGCCTACCTTGCGCGTTAGCTGGGACAATTTACACAAGCGGTCGAACATCGCGTTGATGGGCGCGATTGAGCTGGACGTTTTACATGAACAGCTTGCCAGTCGCTTTGGCATTGACGTACAGTTTACGCCGTGCGAGGTCATGTACACCGAGACGATAGCCGCGCCGGTGATTGGCATTGGGCATTACGAGCCGCTTAGGCACTATGCGGAGGTCGTTTTACGATTGGAGCCTGCGCCGCGCGGTGCGGGCATATCGTTTGACAGCGAGCTGCATGTGGACAAGTTATCGCTGCAATATCAGAATCTGATTCGCACGCATGTATTTGAACGGGTACATCGCGGCGTATTAACGGGTTCGCCATTAACCGATGTTCGGGTAGTATTGATTGACGGGCGGGCGCACTTAAAGCACACCGAGGGCGGCGATTTTCGGGAGGCGACATACCGGGCGATTCGGCAGGCGTTAATGCGTGCGGAGAGCGTACTACTTGAGCCAGTATGTCGGTTTGAGATATGTATGCCGCTTGACATGCTAGGCAAAGTTTCATCCGATCTAAGTCGCCTACAGGCCGACATAGGTGCACCCATGCAGTCAGGCAGCGAATGCACGATAACGGGCGAGATGCCGATCAGCGCCATGCTAACCTACGCGGCGGACTTCTCCATGCAAATGCGCGGCAAAGGCCATCTAACCTACGCCCCCGACCACAGCGAGCCCTGCCGCGACGCGCAATCCGTAATCGCGCGCAAGCAATACGATCCCCTCTCCGACCCCGACCAGCCCCCCCCCTCCGTCTTCTGCGCTCACGGCGCGGGCTTCGTCGTCGCGTGGTACAAGGCCAACGAATGGGCACACTGCGAAGCGGCGCATGTTTACGATGGGCAGTCGTAAGGAGGACGTGTTCTTCCTTTTCGGAATAGCGAAAGAACCAAAGAAAAGTCTATTAGGTCTGTCTACCGATACGCTATCTTAGTTCAGACGTGTTTAGGGAGCTATATA
>USEE01000319.1 GCA_900553645.1 uncultured Eubacteriales bacterium | reverse complement strand
TGGTACGGACGGGATGGTGTTCCAGACGGCGACGGCGTGCTATTATATTGCCAACGAGGGTTTGAGCGTTTTGGAGAACGTCGCGCTGATCGGCGTGCCGGTGCCCGAAGTGATTAAGCGGGCGCTGGAAGCCATGCGCAGCAAGGGCGACGCACAGGAATGAAAAACGCGGGAGGTCGCAATACAAGCGGCCTTCCGCGCTTTTTCATATTTAGATGGCAAAATCAAAGCGCCGCAATCCTCTCCTCCGCCCGAACCGCAAACGCCCTCTGCTCCTCATCAAAGCACCTCTCAGCGGCCGCCAGACACGCCTCATGTGCCTTGAGCTTATCAATAGCCTTGGGCTTAGTCCCCACAAACGAATCGTGCGTGCGCGACATTATCTGCTCCACAACGTCCTCGGGCAGCTTAAAGCCCTTGACATCCAAGCCCGCAAAGTCGAACCGGTCGTCCGTCGAGAGGAAGCGCATTATGTTGTCACGCATCTTTGTACCGTATTTGTGCGCGGGGTCGTCGCAGTCGGTGTCAGTGCCGAACTGTATTCTATCGGCATAGCGCAGGAAGAAGCCGCGGAAGAAGTCCGCGCGCTCGGTGAAGCCCTGGTACATCTCGGTGCCGGGCGTCAGGTCGAAGCGCACGTTGGGATAGCGCGTCATCATGCGCTCGGCGTGCGCCGGGTCGTCGGACACGAAGTAGAAGTGCGCGAACGTCACCTTGAGCTTGGGGTGGCGCTCCAGAACGTTTTCGACTATAGAGTAAAGCTCCTCAAGCGAAAGGCAGCCCTTATCCCAGTAGCCCCAGCCGTTCTCAACCGCCCACTTGGGGCACTCGTCCGGCTTCCAGAAGGTGGCCGGGTCGCCGTTATGCCACAGCACGGGCACGGAATGCTCCTCAAGGTAGGCAAACATCGCGTCGAAGTACATGTCGTCCAGCCGCGCGCCGGTTGCGTGCTGACAGTTGGGCTTGGTTTCGATGAACTTCACGCCGTCAAAGCCCGCGTCGAGCCATGCCTTAACCTGAGTGAGCGGATCGGGCATGGGATGGCCGGGCCGGGAGTGGTCAAGGCTGCACAGCGCGAAGCAGCGCTCCGGGTCGAGCGCCTTGGCCAGCAGCGTTTCGGGATTTTCGGCCGGGTCGGCGCGCAACTGGGACAGCGCCAGCACGCTGTAACGCGCCGCGCCCTCAGCATTCGCCGCCAGCCGCACGTCGTCGGCATAGCCGGGACGCAGGTGGATGTGACCGTCGCATATTGTCATTTTAGTACGCCTCCTTACTCGGCATATTGCATTTTATCGACCGTCCAGTCCTTAAGCACGCGCTTCATGTCGATAGCCAGATCGCGCGCCGCGAGCAGATCGTGCTCCAGCCAGTTGCCGCACTCGCGCGAGGACTGCGCTCCCGGTATGGGCGCGTCGAACGTGGAGATGAACTCCAGCGTATCGCGGAACAGGTCGAGCGCCTGCTGATGCGTTATGCCGCGTGTCAGAAAGTAAAAGCCCGTGCGGCAGCCCATCGGCCCGACGTACACTATCGAATCGGTCAGGGCGCTGTTGCGCACGTATGTGGCGAACAGGTGCTCGAATGTGTGTATCGCCGGGTTGGTCAGGTATGCGCCCGAGTTGGGTATTGCCATGCGTATGTCGTATGTCGCTATGTCACCGTCTATGCGCGATATGTAAAAGCCCTTTTTTAGCACGTCGTGATTGACTGTAAATGATGCAATCTGCTTCATCAGGCTTTGCCCTCCAGATGGGTCATCGCGTTGGCGCGCACGCAGACCGGCTCGCCGTCCACGCTGATGAATACGTCGATTGGGCTTACGTTCTGCACCATCGTGTTGTCCGCGCTGAATTTGAGCGCGCGCATTGCGTTCAGGTAGTCGACGATCTCGATGTTGGTCGCGTACCATACGTCGCCGCGGCCGCCCGCCAGCTCGCAGAAGGACTCGATCACGTTCCAGTTGTCCTGACGGTCGAACTCGAACGAATGTCCCCACAGGTAGAACAGGCGCGGTTTGGCGAACGAATAGCGATCGCTTATGAACTTGTCCCACAATTCGTTTATGCTCACGCCGTTCAGGCCGTTGTGGTGACAGGTGGGATCCCAGCGCAGGAAGTCGCCCGGCACGTCGAACTTGCCCGTGGCGCGCGTGGTGCGCGAATACTCGACGTTCAGCGCGCGTAGCAGATCGACCACGCCGTCGTTAAAGTCGCCGTAAGGATAGCTCATGCCCCGCAGGGGATAGCCCGCCAACGGCTCCAGTATGCGCCGGTTCTCGGTCACCTCGTCCGCTACATGCGCAAGCGGCATCTGGGTGGGGAACGGGTGCGTGTGCATGTGCAGGCTGAGCTCGTGGCGCGCGGCCAGGTCGCGCACCTCGTCCGCATTCAGGTGCCAGTCGTTAGAGCCGTCCATCGCATAGTTGCTGTTAAGGTGGAAAGTGCCGCGTATGCCGTGCGCGTCGAACAGTTTGCTTAGTCTCACATCGAACTTCACGCCGTCGTCATAGCTCATGGTCAGCGCGTGCGTTTTGCCGCCCGGCCAGCGGTTAAGCGTTATCTTCATATATCGAATCCCTCCGTTAAATGGCCCGCGCTTTGTGGCGGGACTTATCAAGTATCATTGTACACGTACCGGGCGCGTTGTCAACCGCCGCAATTAGAGTGTGTCTCAAAAATTCCTTAATCCGCAATTTCGGCGGCTTTTCCGCCATTT
>USEE01000318.1 GCA_900553645.1 uncultured Eubacteriales bacterium | reverse complement strand
TCGTCGGCAGCGTCAGATGTGTATAAGAGACAGGTCCTTAAGTGCTTCTGCATCTTTTGCATTTTCCGGCTTCCATGTATCAAAATATTTAAGTATCGCCCGCGCCGCTGGGGAATCCACGCCGTCAAGTATGTTATGGTGTAACTGTACGGCCGCCTCAAAGCGTCTGATATTTTTCTGTGCCTTTTCCTCATCGCCTTCGCCATCTTTTCCTACACCTAGAATGTATGCCGAATTATCCCATAGGAAGTTAGCCGTAATATCTGATGTACGCCTAAGTTTCTTTGGCACCGTCATAATCTGAGGTTTAATCTTAGTCTTATTGCCAATGGCAACTTCCTGCACGGTCGATATAAGTCGCAACACGTTTCCATCCAAGTCAAGGCATATCGCATAGCTTATACTGGCCGGGCCCCATCCGGGCGCTGATATAGCGCCGCGTTTAAGCATCGCATCGTAATAATGCGCCAGCGATTGCACTATCACAATACCACCTCCACGCTATCCAACGTCGGCACGTCTATCGCGCCGTCGGTCATGGTCGCGCGGAAAAAGCGCGGCTGTATGTCGCTCTTGTCGGTATAGTCCATATCCAGCAGCATCCACCCCAGATCGCGCGTGCCTTTCAGCTCGTCCGGACACTCGGGTATTTCGCCGCACGGCTTAAAGTGCGCCGGAAATTCGCGCGTGCCCATGTAGGGCATACTGTAAAACTGCCCGCGCTCCAGTCTGCGCTTCATTATGTCCTGAAACTTGCCGGGATTGTCGCTGGCAGCAGCATTATCGGTCATATCGAAATGCGCTTCTATTACATATCGCACGTCCTTGAGCACCATTGCCGCGCGCTGCTGTATGCTTTCCGAAGTGGCTATATATATTTCGCCCTTGCCGCTTTTCATCACGGACTTTACGCTGGAACCGCTTACTACGTCCTTTACTTCGTTGCGGCGTATATTCGTAAACCTTATCGGATTGCATACGTAAATTCGGTCTATTTTCCAAGACAAGCCCGGATGCCAATATATGCTTTCCAGCAGACCGCGCGCCGCGGACGGCGTAATTACGTCGTAACTCACGCGCTCCACCTTCATTTCGGGGCGGCTGAACAGCGCATAGTCGCCCCAAACTTCTACTTTGATCGCCACAAAATCACTTCCTTAGCCGTACTTTATTTACTGAAACATGTCCGTTTCCGCTTCCGGATTTAATCCCACCTTCTCATCATAAAGCTTTATATCGTTAAGTATGGCGCTGCGCTCATCCAGGAACGGCGCCTCGCGCGCCGTCAGCAGGCCGCACTTATCGTATATTTTCTCAAAATCGCCCTTGTACAGTTCGACCGAGCGTCTGCCCAGCCTGCGATACAGCTCGCGCGAGCTTTCGCCCGCCTTTAGCCGCTCAATCAACTCCGCGCCATCGCCACGCGGTATATATATGGTATACGTGTCATCGTCGATCATTCTAAACCTTTCTGCAACCGTTTTGAACGGCAGCTCGCACCCCTCTATGCCGTCCATGAATGCGGATATGATGCCGTACTTATCCAGCGCATTGCCCTTTAAATCGAGCAATATTTTAAAATAGCGCGTCATAGTATCCGGATCGCCGGGATCGCGCCCGCCGTCCAGCGCCTCCATCGCCGCGCCTGCCTGCGTCTCAAACGCGCGCGGCAGCTTGCCTTCACGGCTGAATATGGTGACTATGCTGTCGTCCGCGCTGCGCTTGCCCTCGCGGTTGCAGCGCCCCGCCGCCTGCAATATCGAGTCCAGACCCGCCATCTCCCGATAGACCGCCGGGAAGTCCACGTCAACGCCCGCTTCGATAAGCTGGGTAGACACCACGCGGCAAGGCTGACCGTTCTTCAGGCGATTGCGGATTTCGACAAGGCATTCTTTCAGGTGCGTCGATTCCATATTCTTGGAAAGATGGAAGCAGCCATCATCGGCAAGCCCTTTTAGCCGATTGTATATGCTTCTGGCCGCGCCGCGGGTATTGACTATGCAAAGCGCCTGATATTCTTTGCCCATCCGCGCGGCTATATCGTCGTCGCTCAGCTTATTTTCACGCTTGAACGTCACTCTGCGGAACTTCTTATATAATTCTTCGCTTTGCGGGCAAAGCTCGCGGATCGGCGCTTCATAGCCGTATTCTTTTATAAGCTTGCCCAGCGCGGGCTGCGTGGCCGTGCACAGCACGACCGTCGAATTGAACTGCACTGCCAACGATGTGAGCGCCGCCACGCAGGGCCGCAGGTTGGAAACCGGCAGCATCTGCGCTTCGTCGAATATGATTACGCTATTGGCCAGATTATGCAGTTTGCGGCACTTGGAGGCGCGGTTCGCGTACATGGATTCAAACAGCTGCACCGCCGTAGTCGCGACCACGGGCATATCCCAGTTTTCCGACGCAAGCGCGCGGCGCATCTGCACCTGCGCGCATTCTCCTGCGGGATCGTCCGGCATTTCAAAAGACACGCCCGAATGGTGCTCCAGCACATTGCCCTCGCCCACGGCGTCGCAAAATACGCCTGCGTTTTGTTCAATTATAGAATTGTATGGTATCACGTAAACTACCCTGTCCATTTTATGCCTTAGCGCATGGCTCAGGCCGAATGCAAGCGATGCGATCGTCTTTCCGCCGCCGGTCGGCACGGTCAGCGTGTATATCCCCTTTTCCATATTCCCCGCCTGCTTACATCTGCAAAGTATCTGCCATCGC
>USEE01000317.1 GCA_900553645.1 uncultured Eubacteriales bacterium | reverse complement strand
AAGGAATTTTCGGGCAAGGGCTATGCGGGCGCGCGCGACGAATTTGTCTATGCGTACTTCCCGTACGATATGGAGAATGGACAAAGCTATTGGGAAAACAGCGACGCGCTGCTGCTGGGCAGAGTGCCTAAGGACAGCATTATGGACAGGAGCGCATGGGAATTCTATGCGTCCGATTCGCCGAACGCGCCGCAGTGGAGCAGCAAGGTTGAGGATGCGCGCCCCGTATTCTGCTATACCAAGATGACAGGTTCAAATCACGTCGTATACAACGCCGGAATCGGCCGCTATATAATGGGAAACTACAGCTTCATCGACGAGGAATTGAACCCGCGCCCGATACATCAGATGGAGTATCCCGAGTCCAGCATAAGCCAGCTTACGCTGTACGAAGCGCCCGAACCGTGGGGGCCGTGGAAGCTGTTCTACCGTGACGACGACTGGGGCACGTATGGCGATTATCAGCCCAATTTCCCGACAAAGTGGATGACCGACGACGGGCATCTTATGTATATGGTTTCTTCAGGCTCATGGGACGATTATAACTTCGTCGTGCAGAAGGTTGCGCTGAAGCTGAAGGGCGAGACTGAATTTCCTAAGGAATCCAAGTTTTTCAGGTATATTCGGGCTGGGCTGGATAAGCGGTAAGTTGGTTGTAATGTGCAGATAAGAGTTAAATATAACGGGCTGTCTCTTGATGAGACAGCCCGTTATATTTAAACCGATATGTACGCTCAAAGCGACTTATTATCTGACTATATGTGCTTCCTCAAATTTCCGCCAGCAGCTCCTTCAGCCTATTATCCGTCATTCCCGGCACATCCTTGAGCGGGAATTCAATCCCCATCCGCTCATACTTCTCCATGCACAGCTTATGAAACGGCAAAAACTCCAGCTTTTCGAAATTTGGATAGCTTTGCGCCTTTGCCTTTACGCGGCGCATATGCTCCGGCGCGTCGGTCAGGCCCGGCACTACCACATGCCTTATCCACAGCGGTACGTTCTTTTCGGCGGTCAGGCTGAGGAAGCCTTCCACATTCGCCATATCCGCGCGGCAATACCTGCGGTAGTCCTCGCTCGTCAGGAACTTTATGTCGCACAGCACCAGATCGGTATTTTTAAGCACGCGTTCGGCGGCATCCAGCCTGCCCACGCCCGACGTGTCGAGCGCGGTATGCACGCCCTCCTGATGCAGCCTTTCAAAAAACTCGGCCACGAAATCCGCCTGCAGCAGCGGTTCGCCGCCCGAGACGGTCACGCCGCCGCCGTTTTTCCAGTACGGCCTGAAGCGCAGTACGCGGCGGGCCAGCTCGTCCACTGTCGTGGGCGTGCCGCCCTCGGGCGACCATGTGTCCGGGTTATGGCAATATGCGCAGCGCAGCGGGCAGCCCTGCATGAACACTACGCACCGAACGCCCGGCCCGTCAACCGCGCCGAGCGACTGAATCGAATGTATATTGCCTGTCAATACGAACACGCCCTTTCTGTACTGCGCATCCCTGCCGCGCGGCTGAATCAGATCGACTCGTGGAAGGTACGGGATATTACTTCGCGCTGCTGCTCGCGGCTGAGCTTATAGAAGTTGACCGCATAGCCCGACACGCGAATGGTCAGGTTGGGGTACTTTTCGGGATGCTCATACGCCGCCATCAGCGTCTCGCGATTGAGCACGTTTACGTTCAGGTGGTGTGCATTCTGGCCGAAATAGCCGCCCATTATCGTAACCAGATTGTTCACGCGCTCGTCGTCGGCCTTGCCCAGCGCGCCGGGAGTGATCGAGAACGTATTGGATATTCCGTCGCGGCAATAAGCATAGCTGAGCTTGGCGACCGAGTTAAGCGACGCCAGTGCACCCGACACGTCGCGGCCGCTCATGGGGTTGGCGCCGGGCGCGAGCGGTTCGCCGTGGCGGCGGCCGTCGGGCGTGTTGCCGGTCTTTTTGCCGTACATTACGTTGGAGGTTATCGTCAGTATAGACAGCGTATGAGTTGCGCCGCGGTACAGCGGGAACTGCTTGAGCGCCTCGTAGAACTTCTCCACCTGCTCGCACGCGATGCTGTCCACGCGGTCGTCGTCGTTGCCGAACTTGGGGAAGTCGCCCTCGATCTCAAAGTCGGTTATTATGCCGGTCTTTTCGTCGCGGATGGGCTTCACCTTGGCATACTTAATCGCGGAAAGCGAATCGGCCATGCAGCTCATGCCCGCTATGCCGAACGCCATCAGCCTGTGCACATCGGTATCGTGCAGCGACATCTGGCTCTTTTCATAGGCATACTTATCGTGCATGTAGTGGATGGTGTTCATGGCCGAAACGTAGGTCTTGGCCAGCCACGGACGATAGAAGTCCATGCGGCGGCATACCTCGTCATAGTCCAGATATTCGCCGTCGTACACCGGCATTTCGGGGCCGACCTGCTCCAGCTTTATCTCGTCGCGGCCGCCGTTGAGCGCCATCAGCATCAGCTTTGCAAGGTTGGCGCGCGCACCGAAGAACTGCATGTCCTTGCCCACGCGCATGGCCGATACGCAGCACGCAATTGCATAGTCGTCGCCATAGCACGGGCGCATTACGTCGTCGTTCTCGTACTGAATCGCGTCGGTGTCGATCGATACCTTGGCGATGAACTTCTTCCAGTTTTCAGGCAGTTTTTCGCTCCACAGCACGGTCAGGTTCGGCTCTGCCGCCGGGTTCAGATTGTACAGCGTGTTCAGCATACGATAGCTGTTTTTAGTTAC
>USEE01000316.1 GCA_900553645.1 uncultured Eubacteriales bacterium | reverse complement strand
GAGACACACTCTAAGGCAATTGTACCCCGCCTATGCGAATTTTGCACGACAATGCTGAATAAATTGTACGCAGTAAATGTAAAATAACGGGATGGCAAGGCATAAAAAGGCCGCTTCGCCAATCAGCAAAGCGACCTTAAATTAAACTGCTTAAAATCACCCGAACAGATGCTCGATAAGTATCTTTACGCCGATCACGATAAGCACAATGCCGCCCACTATGGTCGCGCGGCGCTTGAACAGCTCGCCCAGACGATTGCCCAGCCATACGCCCGCAATGGAGATAAGACAGGTGGTGCAGCCAATCAGCGTGATTGCCGGAACGATGTTTACCGACAAAAGAGCAAACGATATGCCAACCGCCAGCGCGTCTATCGACGTGGCGATTGCCATTAAAAACAGCGTGCCCGTGCGCGTAGGGTCGGCCGGCTCGTCGTCCTCTTCATCGTGCCATGCGTCCCACAGCATCTTGCCGCCGAGCAGCGCCAGCAGACCGAACGCTATCCAGTGATCGAACGCCTCAATGTACACCGCGACCGAACGTCCCGCAATATAGCCGATAAGCGGCATCAATGCCTGAAAACCGCCGAAAAAAAGTCCCGGCTTTATCGCCTGCCAGGGAGTAGGCTTTCTGAGGGTTATGCCGGTGGTAACGGATACGGCGAACGCATCCATCGACAGCGCGATCGCGGTCAGAAACAGCTCGATAAATGACATGACCTGTCCCCCGATTTAATTCAAGTCTATAAATTATATCGCTTTTGCCGTGTTAAGTCAACCATACATTTGCAGGAATATGTATTAAGACACAGAATTATTACCTTAGAGAGTTGAGAGTTCAGGCCAAATAGTATATAATAAAGAAGTTGAATCGCTCGTATCGATCGGGAGGAAACAAAATGTCAGATCAAACATGCGTGACGGGTGATAAGATCGCGCAGAATAACGACTGCGTGGAGCTGATAATGCCCGCGCACGAAAATATGCTTACGCTTACGCGGCTTACCGCTGCGGGGCTGCTCGCACATGTGTCGCGCGATTTTGATATGCAGGAGGACGTTAAGTCCGCCGCCGCAGAGGCCTGCTACTGCCTTATGCAGCAGCCCTGTGCATATGCGCGCCTTAAACTCTGCTTTGACGTGGGCGAGACGGAGCTTACACTTATCATAAGCGGCATAGAACCCGCAAAGAGCGAAAAACAGCCCGAATCAGTACAGAAGTACACGGATATAGCACTGTGCATACTCGAATCCATGGTGGACAGCGTGCATATATCCGTAAACGACGGAGTGATCGAAGGATTCACTCTGAAAAAGCACATCGCCTGACAAAAGGAGGATACCAATGACAATGGTAGAGTCTGCCTCCGAACGCGAGCGTCTGCGCGCGCTGCTGGGCGAGTACTGTCGAACACGCTCGCGTAAGACGCGCAACGAGCTGGTTCAGGAATACATATACATAGCCGAAATAACCGCGCGCCGCTTCTCCGGGCGCGGCGTGGAATACGACGACCTGTACCAAATAGCGTCGCTGGCGCTGATAAACGCGTTGGAGCGTTACGACACCGATCGGGGCGTGGAGTTTGCCACATACGCAACCCCGTCAGTCGTCGGCGAGGTAAAAAATTACTTCCGCGACAAGCTGCGGCTGGTGCGCCTGCCGCGCCGCACGACCGAGGCGCTGCATAAGATCGACGCGGCGCGCGAACGTCTGACGCATGATCTGGGCCGAAATCCCACCGCCGCCGAGATTGCCGACGCGATGAAGCTGCCGCTTGAAATCGTGGTCGAGGCCATCGACAGCCGCATGGCGGGCTATGGCGTACCGCTTGACGCACCCGTGGGCGAGGATGGCGGCAGCGTGGCTGATACATTGGGCTCAGCCGATCCCAGCTATGAAAACGTCGAAATAAACGATTACCTGCGCCGCGAGCTGGGCAAGCTGGACGAAACCGAGCGCAAGGTTATTATCGCAAGGTTCGTGTCCGAGCGCTCACAGCGCGACGTGGCAAAGGAAATGAACGTGTCGCAGATGTACATTTCGCGGCTGGAACGGCGCGTGCTGGAACGACTGCGCGCGGCATATAACGAATGATGATATATAAGTTGAGGTGTGTAATTTGGCCGGACGCAGGAGAGTGACCGGAAAGTTCTATGCAATACTCGCCGTCGTCGCCGCGATAATCGCATTCGCAGTGTACATGACGCGCGACGATCCCGTGCGCGAGGTGCTGATCGAGGCCGGAACGATAGGCCAGACGCGCGAGCTGGACGCGGTTGTCATGCGCAACGAAACAGTGGTGAATACCGAAAGCTATGCGCGCGTCGATTACGTGGCCGAGGAGTGCTCGCTCGTCAGCGCGGGCGACACCGTGGCGAGCATATACGCATCCGGCTATTCCGAAAAGGAAATGGAAAGCCTGGAAAATACGCGCAAGGACATCCGCGAGTACTATAATCAGATATTGGAAAACATATTGGACAGCAATCTGGAACAGTATACCCAATTGGTAGCCCAGCGCGCATCAGAACTGCAAACCATAATACAAGGCAAGGAGCAGGGCAATTTGCTGACTGTTCAGGCACAGCTCGAACAGGCCATGACCGAGCGGCAGGACTACCTGCGCACGGCCAAGCGCGAGGAAACCCAGCTGAGCAACCTGTACCAGCGCGAAACACAGCTGACTAACTCCATCGCCAGTTGGAAGCGCGACTACACCGCGCCCACGGCGGGCATAGTCAGCTTCTATCTGGACGG
>USEE01000315.1 GCA_900553645.1 uncultured Eubacteriales bacterium | reverse complement strand
ATCCACGGCAGGAACCACATCTGGTTGGCCGGCCGCCACAGCGCGAAGACCGAGCCGAGGGTGCGCTCGCTGTTGACCGAGCCGGCCACGGTGTTCTCCAGCGGCAGTATGCCGTAGCGGCACAGACCGCTCTCTATGGCCGCAAACACGCTCTCGAAATTGCGGCAATACATTATGGACGGCGCGCTGAACAGCTTTTCGCACGCGATCTGGGAATACGCGCCCTCCACGCCCTGGCACGCGACCATCGCCTTGGGCGGGAACAGCTTGTCGGTGTTTTCGACGGCCTCGTCCATCTTCTGCGACAGCGCGGACGTGCTTTTAAGCTTGTGCTGCTGATACGCGCGGGAGGATTCCATAATCGTCTGGAACATGGCGCGCACGCCGCTTTCGTATTCGGCACCGGCCTGTTCGCCAACATTGTTAAGCAGATTACGCTCGCGCTCGCTGTCATAAATGGGCAGCTTGTTGGCGCGCTTATACTCGCCTATCTCGCTTACCGCATCCATGCGCTGCTTATACAGGTCGACCATCTGAGAATCTATCGCGTCTATGCGGCTCCTTAATTCGTTCATCTCCATATCTGGTATCTCCTCTCTATAAAACTGATTAGAGCATTATATCAAGCAGCGCAAGTGCGGTCGCTGCTTCTATAACGGGCACCGCGCGCGGCACTATGCAGGGATCGTGGCGGCCCTTTATTACCAGTTCCGCATTTTCCATGCGGCTCAGGCTTATGCTCTGCTGCGGTTTGCCTATCGAGGGCGTGGGCTTTATCGCCACCCTGAAAATCAGGGGCATTCCCGTGGTTATGCCGCCCAGTATACCGCCCGCGTTATTGGTAAGCGTCTTTACGCCGCCGTCTTCCATTGCAAAAGGATCGTTATTTTGCGAGCCGCGAAGCCGGGCGCATTCAAATCCGTTGCCGAATTCCACGCCCTTTACCGCAGGCACACCGAACAGCGCCATCGACATTCTGCCTTCCAAGCCACCGAACAGCGCGTCGCCCAGTCCCGCTGGCAAGCCGACTGCGGCGCACTCTATTGTGCCGCCGATTGAGTCCGCATCGGCGCGCGCACTTTCGATTTCAGCAAGCATCTTTTCGCCAGCCTGCCAATCCAATACCGGGAAGCCGTTGGCGGCTATCTTGTCAAAGTCGGATGTACTTACGTTTACCGCGTCAAAGCGCGCGTCGTTTACACTGCCTACTGAGGCAATATGCGCGCCTATGCTTACGCCGCGCGCCCTCAGCATTTGCAATGCGATTCCACCCGCGATGCACAGCGGTGCGGTCAGTCTGCCTGAAAAGTGACCGCCGCCGCGTATGTCGTGTGCGGCGCCGAACTTTACATATGCCGGATAGTCGGCGTGGGACGGGCGCGGCACATCGCGCAGATTGGCGTAATCGCCCGATCGCGTATCGGTATTGCGTATCAGCGCGCACACCGGCGCGCCGCAGGTCACGTCGTCCACAACGCCGCTGACAAATTCGGGCAGGTCGGCTTCCTTGCGCGCGGTTGCGTACTTGCCCTGACCGGGCGCTCTGCGCGCCATGAAGCGCCCCAGCTCGGCCATATCTATCTTTACCCCCGCGGGCAGACCGTCGATCACAACGCCTATCGCCGCGGAATGGGACTGGCCGAATATCGAAACATGGATTTTCTCTCCGTATATGGACGGCATGGTCAGACCTCCTCAACGCGGCCACCCAGCGCCGCAAATCGTTTGAAAAAGCCGGGATATGACTTGTCGCTGGACTGCGCGCCCAGAATCATAACCGGGCCAGAGGCCACACTGCCCGCGACAGCCGCCGCCATCGCGATGCGATGGTCGTTGAACGAGTCCACCGTGCCGCCCATGTATCACGAGCAGGTCGTCGTCGGCATCGGATTCAACGCCCAGCGCACTTAGCATCGCCCTTACCGAAAGTATGCGGTCGGATTCCTTCAGCCGCAAGCGCCGCACGCCGGTTATGCGCGTATCACCCTGCGCCGCGCCCGCCGCCACGGATATTATCGGCACCAGATCGGGTATGTCGGACGCGTCCAGCTCCATACCGTTTAGCTTTGCGGGAGCGACGGTAACAGAGTTTGTGCCCTGCAAAACGCGCGCGCCCATGCGGCTTAGTACATCGACTATCGCGCGATCGCCCTGTGCTGAGGCCTTGTCAAGCGGCGCACATTCCATACCTTCGCCGCCCAGTGCGCCCGCCGTCAGCCAGAATGCGGCGTTTGACCAGTCGCCCTCTATCGTCAGATTGCCCGGCGAATGCGGGTGCTGATTGCCCGAAACGCTAAAGCCGTTGGAATTGCTTCCTATTATAATGCCGAACTGCCTTAACACGCCTAAGGTCATATCCACATATGGTCTGGATTCCAGGCGGCTTGTAACCACGATTTCGCTATCGCCGTCCAGCAATGGTAGTGCCATCAGCAAGCCGGTTATAAACTGCGATGAGATGTTGCCCGCAATCTCGTACCGGCCAGCGCACAGTTTGCCGCCGCATGTAAGCGGGAATGCACCCTGCGGCGAGATGGTCATGCCATGTGCAACGAGTTGTTCGTAAAGCGGTGACAGCGGTCGGCTTGCCAGCAAGCCCTGCCCGGTAAACGCACAATTTACGCCCAGCGCACCCACCAGCGGCAGCATGAAGCGCAGCGTCGAACCGCTTTCACCGCAGTCCAACAGCGATTGCGCGTTGACCTCGCCATTGGTTATTGGCGAAACGTCAATCGCCCCGTCCGAGAAGTCCGCGCATGCGCCCAATGCTTCTATGCAGCGTG
>USEE01000314.1 GCA_900553645.1 uncultured Eubacteriales bacterium | reverse complement strand
CGATGTGCCTGAGCGAGCTGTACCCCAGCGGCATGGTGCTGAGCGCATATACAAACGGGTGGAACGCCACGTCAACCGCATAGTGGCTTAAAAATCCCATTGCATAGTCCCGGCACGCCGCGTCGTCCGCGCACGCGCGCAGTATGTATACGAGGAACTCGCTGGTGCGCTCGCAGTGCAGCCGCTTGCCCAGCGCGCGCAATTCGCCCGCGCCCGAGAAGTACAGCGCGTCCGGCCCGCACGCCCCCAGCGCCGCCGCGCTTTTGTCGCACAGCTCGCCCAGCGATGTGAGCGCTGCGCGCTCGTGCATGTAGAATGATGGCATAATGCCGCGCCTCCCCGCGCCGACCCGCGTCGGCCTGACTGGAATATGCCCCGGCGGTCTGAAAATATGCGGCCACGCCCGGACATGCCCAAAGGTATTATATATATTTATTATCCCAAACCTTTGCCGAAAGCATGGCGCAAATGCTAGTTTTACGCAAAGGCGGGCCGGGCGGAAAAATTTAAGCCGACTTGTGTATTGACAAATCGCCGCCGAACGTGTATAATAAATATCGCTGTCAAGCAATATGCGATCATGGCGGAATTGGCATACGCGCACGTTTGAGGGGCGTGTCCGATAAGGGTACGGGTTCAAGTCCCGTTGATCGCACTGAAGCGTCTGAATACATTGTATTCGGACGCTTTTTTGTTTGGTTTTGAGGTGGGTTTAGGCAGTTTGCCGAGGGCGCTGCCGGCTGAGTTGATGAGATTGCTTTTGGCAGTTGTACATGAAGCAACAGCACAGTTTATTGTGCACCAAGTTTGGTTCAAGCGGCGTGTAATTTTTTAGGCGGGTTCACTTTGCAAAGGGCGCACTTCACATCAGACATTTTTGCTCATCTATATCGCACGTTATGCGCAACGGTTCAAAGCCCTGCCTTCCAGCACAATCAATTGTGTACTAAGCTTCGACCGTACTCCAAGCATTCCGTTCGCCGCTCCCGCACACAACCCCCAATTGCACATTGCAAAAATCCCGCTCAGGTCGTACAATGTAGTTACACAAAAACGCGCGGCCGATTCATGCCGCTCGCTTCAGGAGGGCCCTTATGAGCAAAAAGCCTAATATAGTATTCATACTGTCCGACGATCAGGGCGCGTGGGCCATGCACTGCGCCGGCACGCCCGAGCTTATTACCCCCAACCTCGACCGCCTCGCGCGCGAAGGTATGCGCTTTGACGACTTCTTCTGCGCATCGCCCGTGTGCTCGCCCGCGCGCGCGTCGCTGCTGACCGGCCGTATGCCCTCGGCGCACGGCATACTCGACTGGCTGCGCTCCGGCAACGTGGACGCAAAGGAATTCGCCGAGCAGGGCAAGGAAAACCCCTACGGCGGCTATGCCGACGAGACCGAGCCGATAGCCTACCTCGACGGCATGGACGCGTACACCGACGAGCTGACCAAGATCGGCTATACCTGCGCGCTGGCAGGCAAGTGGCACATGGGCGACAGCGTGCACCCGCAGCACAGCTTCAAGCGCTGGTTCACGATAGGCAAGGGCGGCTGCTACTACTACCACCCCGACATCGTTGAGGACGGCAAGATAACCGTGCGTCACGGCGAATACGTGACCGACATAATCACCGATCGCGCGCTGGACTTCATCGACGAGCTGTCCGGAAAGGACGATCCCTTCTACCTGAGCATACACTACACCGCGCCGCACTCGCCCTGGGAGGCCGATCAGCACCCCAAGCGCTGGATCGACGAATACGATAAGTCCGACTTCGCCTCCATCCCGGACGTGCCCGACGCGCCCGGCATGACCACCGGCCCGGTCTATGGCACGCCTAACCGCCATATAAACCTGCGCGGCTACTTCGCGGCCATATCCGCGATGGACGAAAATATAGGCAGAGTGCTGGACAGGCTGGAAGCGCGCGGCATACTGGACGATACCCTCGTCATATTCACCGCCGATAACGGCATGAGCATGGGCCACCACGGCATATGGGGCAAGGGCAACGGCACATTCCCGATGAACATGTACGACACTGCGGTCAAGGTGCCGTTCATAATGCGCTATCCGGCCATGATAAAGAATCCGGGCGCGGTCAGTCACGCCCTGGTAAGCGCGGTGGACGTGTTTCCCACGCTGTGCGAAATCGCGGGCTGTGCGCAGGCAGTGCCCGAGGGACTGCCCGGCAAGAGCTTCGTGCCGGTAATCGAGGGCGACGAGCATTGCCGCGACGAGATCATAATCGCGGACGAGTACGGCCCGGTGCGTATGCTGCGCACGCGCGAATGGAAGTACGTGCACCGCTATCCGTATGGCCCGCACGAGCTATACGATCTAGTGAACGACCCGAACGAGGAGAACAACCTATACGACGACCCAGCGCAGGAAAGGCGCATAGTAGATATGCGCAATCGTCTGGAGGAGTACTTCCTGAAGTACAGCGACCCGAGCATAGACGGCACGCGCGAGGGTGTGACCGGTTTAGGGCAGATGTGCCGCGCGGGCACGGGCTCGACGCGCATTGATACCTATGCGCAGTTTCCTAACAAGGAAAAGCCCATGAAGTAATCAAAGAATACAACTACAGACATTCGCCCCGCTTACGGTCGATGGACTATAAGCGGGGCGGATTTTCTTTTGCGGCGCTTATTTGAGCGTTCTTTCGTTGCGCGCTTGTATTCGCCTTGGGTCAGGCTTTCTATTCTTTCTTGCGTTTGGGTTTCTTAAATGATAGTCTATTCTTTTTTCCCTTTATCTTTGGTGCCTCCGGCGGCCAAGGAGGGCAAGGGGGATTGCG
>USEE01000313.1 GCA_900553645.1 uncultured Eubacteriales bacterium | reverse complement strand
GAGCCGGTTTCGCCGTGCAGCTCGATAAAGCCCTCCGCCTCCAGTCGGTTTAGCGCGGAATTGACCGTCTGTTTGGGCATGCAGGTGCTTTTATACACGTCGCGCTGCGTGGGCTGCGGCCCTATATCGCGCAGCGTATACAATACCCAAAACGCGCCGTCCGATATGTCAAACGCCTTGACCGCGCTGTGGAATATTTCATCGCCCTTTCGATACAGTTCGTTATACGCTCTGAGAGATCCCTTATAAGCGCTCATAAAGTAGCCTCCATTCAGTCCGGAATCGGACGTTTGAGATTATATCATCCGATAATTGCTATGTCAAGTCCGATTTCGGACTTTATCGCTATTTGCCAGATGAACCATACTGTTTTTAATATTTTTGCCGGGGCGCATGGACATGGCCGCCAAAATGAGTTATCATCTATATAAGGCTTTATACGCGCGGAGGGAAATCAAAGTGATAAGAGAAACCGTAAAGCTTATTCCAGGGCGGGATGACGTATATCTGGATTATTATGGAAATGACGACCGCAGCGAAGCTGCGGACGCGGTGCTTATAATGCCGGGCGGCGGGTACAGCATGGTGTGCTCCGACCGCGCGGGCGAGCCGGTTGCGCTTGCGTATCTTACCAGGGGAATCAACGCGTTCGTGCTGCATTACTCGGTAGCCGACGGCATAAAAGACCCGCTCGACCCGCTGACGGACGCTTCGCTGGCCATGCTGCACATACGCGCAAACGCCGGCAAATACAATATTGATACCGCGCGCGTATTCGCCGTCGGCCTTTCGGCTGGCGGGCATCTGGCAGGTTCGCTGGGCGCGCTGTGGAACGACGCGGAGCTTCAGGCGCGCCTGCCCGAAACGGGCGGCGGCAACCGGCCTACGGGCCTGGTGCTGTGCTATCCGGTCATTTCAGCCGGGAAGTACGCGCATATGGACTCTTTCCGCTGCCTGCTGGGCAGTCAAGCGCCCGACGCGGCGGCGCTTGAGCGCTTTTCGCTGGAAAAACATGTGGGCGCGCATACGCCGCCCGCGTTCATAATGCATACGTATGCCGACGCGCTAGTGCCGGTTGAAAACGCGCTGCTCATGGCGCAGGCGTATGCTCAAGCGCATGTGCCGTTTGAAATGCACATTTACCCGCGCGGGCCGCACGGCATCGCACTGGCTAACAAGGTCACATGGGGCGGCAATCCCGACATGGTATGTCCCGCCGCCGCGCGCTGGGTAAGCGATTCGGTTGAGTGGATGAAAACCGTCGGCTGATATTTGCGCAAAGCACAAAACTGCACTCCCGTTCGATTGCGGGGGCGCAGTTTTATGCCTTGCGCAAGTCACGTCCTTATGCCGAGTATCGCGTTTAGCGCGCTGGTTTCGGTATGCGCCTGCCACGCAAGCGCGCATTGCTTTTCCACATTAAAGCATAGCATCTGGCCGAACATGCCGCCCTTGCCGTACCAGCCGCCGCATATCTCGCCGAATTCGTAGCCGCGCTCAAGGCACAGTTTCACCCATTGCGCCGACAGCAGCCGCTCGCCGCGCTACATGCCGCCGCATGCGTAGACCATGCCCAGTTTCACCATATCCTCCACGCGCAGGAACAGGCCGGTAGCGCCCAGCGCGTGGCCGCGCGGACAGCGGCTCCAGCCCATTTCGCGGTATTTGAGTTTGCCCATAAGCAGCGGGCGCAGGTAATCGTCCAGCGGCATTTTGACCGCGTGCTCCACTATGCGCGACACTATATAGTACGCCGCGTCGGTATACTGATACGCCGCGCCGGGCGCGTGGACCAGCTTTTCCCGCATTGCAAGCGCTAGGTAATCGTCGCCCGCATATTCGGACGCATCGTCGACGTCTATATCCAACCAGCCGCGCCCATAACCCGCGCGGTGGCGCATTAGCTGATCCAGCGTAACGCCGCGCCAGCCCGGATCGGCAAGCGGCGGCATTTCATCGCCCAACAGTTCGCAAACGCGCATATCCGGCGCGATGAGCCCCGCGTCATACGCCATGCCCACGCCGGTAACGGCATAGGCTTTTGCCACGGAATATACGTCGTTTGTGGGATTTGCAGGCGTGATCTGAGCGCGATATGCGCGCATATCGCCGTCCAGCGCCGCGATCGCGTATATGTTAAGGCCGGTCGATTTCGCACGGTCAGCGTATTCCATGAATTCCTGACTGGCCATGCCATATTGCTTCCATCCTGCTTTATTTCGCATGTATCGTATGCGCCCATTATGGCATCGCAAAGCAATGTTGTCAATAGCGGCCGCAGCGCGGAAAAGCAATTGGCGGTAAAAGCATAAGCTTCATCCCTTTACGCTGCCTATTACCAGTCCTTTCTTAACGTATTTCTGAAGGATCGGATATAGCAGTATAATCGGAAGCGTGCAGATCACCACATACGTCATAATCAAGCCCTGCTTGGAATACTGCAGTACCAGACGCGCCTGCTCCTGGTTCTCCACCTTGTCCAATTTGTCCCGTATTGTATACAGGAATGTGCTGAGCGGATAATTCGATACCTCTTTCATATAAATCATTCCGTCGAACCATGAGTTCCAATGTCCGATGCTGATAAACAGCGTAAGCGTTAGTATAGAGTTGACGGACAGAGGAAGAATTATTTTCCATAGCGTTCTGAAATAACCACAGCCATCGATTAGCGCCGCCTCTTCGATTTCCCTGGGAAGCTGACGGATGAAGTTCATCATAAGTATCAGATTCCCAATATTCAGCATGGTGGGCAATACGAGCGCCCAAAGCGTATTTGCAAGATTCAGCGTATTGACAATCA
>USEE01000312.1 GCA_900553645.1 uncultured Eubacteriales bacterium | reverse complement strand
GTCAGATAAAGAAGGTCAACGTCTATTCCGCGACTGGCGCGGCTGAAAAGGTAGCCGAGGGCGAGGGCAATACCCAGTCCATCGTTATGTCCTATACGACCAAGACCTATACCGTGGGTACGGTTCAGGCGCGCTTTGTCTATACCGACGAGGACGAAATGACCGACCCGTATCTGGTGGACGGCGGCATGAAGAACCTGTCTGTCGCCCTGACTAACAGCATTACCGAAGATGTAATGGCCGAGTTCGACAAGGCGACTAACAAGGTGGAATACGCTGCCGCTAACGGCGTAACCTATGCCAGCTTTGTAGACGCTGTCGCCCTGCTCAAGAAGGAGGACGACGAAAACGCGGGCATTTTCGCGCTGTGTAATCCGGCCATGAAGGCAATGCTGCGCAAGAACTTGAAGGACGAACTCAAGTACGTTGAAGACCATGTGCGAACCGGCTATATCGGCACCGTGTGCGGTGTGCCTGTGCGTATCAGCAAGGCGATAACCGACAGCGAGGTTGTGATCGGCACGCGCAAGGCCGTAACCTACTTCCGCAAGAAGTCGGTCGAAACCGAGCAGGCGCGCGAGGAAAACACCCGTACCAATACCATTTATGGCCGTCTAGTGGGCGTTGCGGCGCTGACCGACGAAAACGAAATCGCCCTGATTAAGCAGAGCGCCGCCAAAGCGGACACCAACCCCAAACAGGACACCTGATCGCATACGCCCCGGAGCGCTGCTCTGGGGCGCTTTACCCTTAATGAAGGAGGTGTGCGCTTGTGACGCTTAAAGAACATGTGCGCGCGCTCATAAACGCCGTGGGCGGCGATGCGTGCAGTGACGCGCTGCTGGACGTGCTGTGTGCGGACGCTGAATCGGATTTTTTGTCGTACTGTAACCGCGACGACATACCCGATGCGGCGCAGTCTATCGTGGCGCAGTTGGCCGTCATGCGGTATAACGCGCTGGGCGCGGAGGGCGTGTCGTCGCAGTCGTTTTCGGGCGCGTCCACGACCTACGACATTAACTACCCCGAAAGCGTCGTCCATGCGCTTAACCGTTTCAGGTGCGTGAGGTTCATATGATACGATTCATGCGCACGACGCTTTTAGAACGGCCTGAGCTGGAACTCACGTCGCTGCATCAGGAAGTTATGAAGTGGCACGCCGTGTCCGAAATACTTGCGGCGATAACCGATGCGGGCGGCAGTACCGACAAACTGAACGACGTGCTGGGCATAAAAGCGTCGCATGTGGGCTTTACGTACTATCGCGATGTGCGGGCGGGCGACCGGCTAACCATTGACGGGCGCGTGTATAAGGTGGATTACGTGCGCCCCGGACGCTTGCAGCAGCTCATGCTGGAGGAGGTGCGGCCAATTGGCGGCGATTAGGGTACGTGTCGAAGCCGACATGTCGGGCGTGGAACAGGCGCTTGAACGCATACGCGCGTCGTTCCCGGACGTGGCTGCTGCCGCCGTGCTTACCGCCGGGCAGACGATTGAGGGCGAGGCAAAAGCCCGATGCCCGGTCGATATGGGCACGCTGCGCGCAAGCATTACGACCGAGCTTAAAGACGCGGCAGTGCCCGGCGACCCGATTATCGCCACAATCGGTACGAATATCGAATACGCGCCTTACGTGCATCAGGGTACGGGCTTGTACGCTCGCGATGGCAACGGGCGCAAGGCCGTACCGTGGCGGTATAAGGATGCTAAGGGCAAATGGCATACCACCAGCGGCCAACGCCCGCAGCCGTTTTTGCGCGATGCCGCCGAGGCAAAGCGCGCCGAAATACAGGCGACGCTGATTCGGATTATCCGCGCAATGGGAGGCACGCCGTGATAATAGATGGGATTATATCCGCGCTGGCAGATGCCGCCGCGCCGCTCAAGCTGTACGCGATAAGCACGCATTCGTTTTCCGACTGCGTGATATATCAAAGCTATACGTCCGAAAGCGATGCCATATCCGAGCGCGTGCGGCTGGAAGTGACTATAATCACGTCGGACGATGCAGCCGGGCGCGCGGTCGAAAAGCGCATAAAAGACGCGCTGCTCACCTTTGGCGACGAGCCGTTCTCCAGCGATGTGCTGCGCGTGGTGCTGGACGGCGGCGGCACACTGGAAGATACCGCGCGCGGCAAGATACATCGCCAGATGTACTTTACTATACTTGCAAGATACGATGGGAGGTAAAAATTATGCCTAATGCAACTAAACCTATCACTTTGGGCAGCGGACGACTGTATATCAAGGCGTATAACGCGGGCGATACTATATCGCTAAAGGACATTTGCGTCGAGGATAACCGCCTAGGCCACATTCAGGGCGGCGCAACGCTGGAATATAAGCCTACGACCTATGAAGTCAAGGACGATATGAACGAAGTATACCGCCGCTTTATCACGGCTGAGGAAGCAAAGCTCAAGTCGGGCGTGCTTACGTGGGACGTTGAGGCGCTCAACAAGATCGTCTCCAATGGCCGCTATACCTCGACTGAGACCATGCGCACGCTCAAGCTGGGCGGTCTGGGCGCGCGTCAGATGGATATGTACATCGTCGTCTTTGAGCACGTCGGCACTGGCGACCGCGCGGGAAAGAACCTGCGCGTGGGTCTGGTGGGCACTAACGATTCCGGCCTGACTATGGCCTTTGCGACCGACAAGGAAACTGTGGTTGACGCGGAGTTTC
Organism: uncultured Eubacteriales bacterium; assembly: GCA_900553645.1. The sequence continues at coordinate 150 of USEE01000312.1, read as the reverse complement.
ACGCTATCGGCCATGACGATGCGGGCACGCTGGTAATCATTGAGGAAGATATACCGGCGGCGTAAACCATTTTGGCGACCTCAACAAAATGGTCTGAATCCGCGCTTTGATACGATTTTAAGCGCCAAAGATGCGGATTTTTCTCAAAAT
>USEE01000311.1 GCA_900553645.1 uncultured Eubacteriales bacterium | reverse complement strand
CCAAGGGCGCTTGGGAAATGAGCGATATGTTCCACATCAAGGCTATCGAGATCATCTCCCGCTCGCTGCGCGGCGCGGTTAAGAACGAGCCCGAGGGACGCGAAGGCATGGCTCTGGGCCAGTATGTGGCCGGCATGGGCTTCTCCAACGTTGGTCTGGGCATCGTTCACTCGATGGCTCACGGCCTGAGCGCTCTGTACGATACCCCCCACGGCGTTGCCTGCGCTATTATCCTGCCCACCGGCATGGAGTACAACGCTGAGGTCAGCGGCGAGAAGTATCGCGAAATCGCTCGCGTAATGGGCGTTAAGGACGTTGACAGCATGACCCAGGCCGAGTATCGCAAGGCCGCTATCGATGCTGTAAAGCAGCTGTCCAAGGACGTTGGCATCCCGCAGGATCTCAAGGGCATACTGAAGGAAGAAGACGTTCAGTTCCTGGCCGAGTCCGCTTACGCCGATGCTTGCCGTCCGGGCAACCCGCGCGATACCTCTGTTGAGGAAATCGCCGCTCTGTACCGCAGCCTGATGTAATCAGTCAGCATTAAGCGCCGCCTCGTTTGAGACGGCGCTTTTCTGTGTTCAGAGCGCGTTTTGACTGCGGCTGATTGCGTGGCTGTGCGAATTGGCACTTTGCTAGAGTGTGTCTCAAAAATTCCCTAATCCGCAATTTCGGCGTATTTTGCGCCATTTCTGCGTCATCAACCCTCGACTTAGCGCTGCTAAGCCTTCGAGTTTCGCTAATGAAGGAGTTTACTATAACCGGCAAGGACGACGGCAGGCGGCTGGACAAATGGATGTTGGCCGAAATGCCGCTGCTCTCCCCCGGCATGTGTCAAAAGTATCTGCGGCTGAAGCGCGTGAGGATAAACGGCAAGGTTGCGGCGCGCGACGCGCGATTGGCAACAGGCGATGTGCTTAACATATACCTGAACGACGAGCTGTTTGAAAAGCCGCATCGCACAGACGCGCTGCTGAGCAAGTTCCACTGGCATCTGAACATAGTGTACGAGGATGAAAACATACTGCTGGTGGACAAGCGTCCCGGCATAATGGTGCACGGCGATGCGAGCGAAAAGCTCAACACGCTAGTCACACATGTGCGCGCGTACCTGTACCAGAAAGGCGAATACGATTCGATGGTCGAAGGCTCGTTTGCGCCCGCGCCCTGCAACCGCATCGACCGATTTACCGGCGGCATAGTGATATTCGCCAAGAACGCGGCGGCGCTGCGCGAGATGGACATACGCATACGCAACCACGAGGTGGCCAAGCACTACATGTGCAGTATAATCGGCCAGATGCGCACGGCGCACGGCACGCTGGAAAATTATGTGCTGAAACAGGAAGGCCGCCGCAAGGTGATCGTGAGCGATCGGCCATTGCCCGGCGCACAGCGCGCGCAGACGCGGTATGAAACGCTGGCGATTACGCAGGGATTGTCGCTGATGGACTGCGAGCTGTTGACCGGGCGCACGCATCAGATACGCGCGCAGTTTGCGCACGCGGGACATCCGCTGCTGGGCGACGGGCAGTATGGCGATCCCGCCGAGGGACAGCGGTTTGGGCGCGAGTATCAGGCGCTTTATGCGTACAGGCTTGTGTTCAATTTCAGCGACGAAACGCAGACGCTTGGGTACCTGAACGGCCGCAGTTTTGCGGTACGCGACGTGCCGTTTGTGCACGAGTACTTTAACGTATAAGCACGCTGTATTCCTCAATATTCTCAAGAAGCCGACGGCTTAAAAACCGTGTCGAAAAAGCGTGCCTTTGCCATTGACAAAGCATGTGCGATGGGCTATACTGTAATCAGATTGCAGGGTCGTTACAGTATATCGGAAGTAATGTGGTATTGCCTCCACACACATAATGCAGCATGACTTGGATACGGCTTGAGTCCCCGTGTTTTAAGCGCTGCGATTTCCCGTGAGACGCTGGTCGTTGGGCGGGAATCTCCGAAGTGATTGTAAGGTATCCTGCTCTGTAAGCCGGTGCGTCGGTCGATGCGCCAGTGATTTTTTATGCGCACGTGATCGAATGTAAAGCCACTTGCCTTTACCTATTCAGACGTCAGCCGAAAAGTATGCGCATATCGCCACCCAATTGCGCCTTTGCCGACATGATTCTTGTAATTCGATTAAAGCTTGCGCACGCGTATTGACGCGGCGGCACGCAAATGATATGCTCAACATGCTTAAATGCATGGATTATTTGTGGAGGTACGAGTTATGCAAGCCAACCGCGAAAGCGAGTTCGCTCTGGAGCTAAGGCATGTCAATCATCACTATGGCAGCAAGCAGATTCTGTTCGATATGAACCTGCAATTGCCGCCTGACCGCATATATGGGCTGCTGGGGCGCAACGGCGCGGGCAAGACCACTCTTATAAACCTTATAAGCGCGCAAATATTTCAGTCGTTCGAGGCGCACGGCAGGTCGGGCGACGGACGCAGTATGCGTTCACCTGGACAAGCGCTGATATTCGGCCACACGGCGTATGAGCACAGGGACACTATGAAGCGGCTGTGCGTAATACGCGAAAAGACGAATATGCCCGACTCACTGCGCGTAGGGCAGGCGCTTAAAACCGCGGCCAGCCTCTACCCCAACTGGGACGAGCAGTACGCAAAGCACCTTATGGAGCGGTTCGCGCTCGACCCGCGCAAGAAGTACAAATCGCTGTCGCGCGGCATGGAGTCGGCGCTGGGACTGATCATTGGGCTTGCATCGCGCGCGGAGCTGACTATATTCGATGAGCCATCGCTCGGACTGGATGCGGCGGCGCGCGAGCGCGAGAACGAGGCGCGCCTCGCCCAGGCGGAGCGCGAGCGCGCGCTGGCCGACGCC
>USEE01000310.1 GCA_900553645.1 uncultured Eubacteriales bacterium | reverse complement strand
GGTGAAGGTCGGCGCAATCAATACGCCGTCGTCCTTCAGCACCCGGCGGATCTCTGCAAGGGCTTTCTCCGGATTCGGCACGATGTGCAGCGCATTGGACACTATCGCCACGTCAAAGGACTTGTCCGCATACGGCAGCCGGAACATATCCTGCACCGAAAAGCGCAGCTTCGCCGAACGGTTATCCCGATTTGCTTCCGCGATCATTTCGGCGGATGCGTCCGTCGCCTCGATATGCTTTGCCGCGATCACTATATTTTTTGCAATAAGCCCGGTTCCGGCGGCGAGTTCCAGCACCGTCCTGCCTTTCACCACCGGACGGATCAGATCATACATATTTTCATATGCCGCCCTATCTTTTCGCATGAAGCGGTCGTACAGGCCGGCGTTTCTATCCCAGAAATCTTTGCGTTCTGTCATGTGCATATCCTCTTAGTCGCTAATCGAATCTAGCCGCAACGTTTATCAGTTTGGTTATGTTCAGCTAACTTACGCGTATTTGAAAAACCGCATTGCTGCGGCCTTTCGACTTATTCAAATAGCTGCATGCACCGCATACCCACGCCGCCGGCACCTGCGGATGCAGTTCTCCGCTTTGCTGTCTGCGCGAGATTGCCGACGTAAGCTGCCGCACCGCTGCGGCGGCCATGGAAGCGCCATAGCTTGGCACAAGCCTACGTCTTTCCTAAAGCTGATGGCCGCGCGCATATAAAACCGCGCACATACCTTTAATGCGCAAGTCACATGCCGGGCGGCGGCGGTGGAGGCGGCGGCGCGTTCGGATTGAGCGAGTTGACGAATTTGACGTACTCTCCCAGGAACGTGACCATTACCGTATCCAGCGGGCCGTTGCGTTGTTTGGCGACTATTATCTCGGTAGCGGTCTTATCCTCATACTCGGGATCGTAATACCCCTCGCGATGTATGAACATGACCACGTCCGCATCCTGCTCGATCGCGCCCGAGTCGCGCAGGTCGCTCAGCACCGGGCGGTGGTTAGCGCGGCCCTGCGGCGCGCGCGAAAGCTGGCTAAGCGTGATTATGGGCACGCGCAGTTCCTGCGCAAGGCCCTTTATCGCGCGCGAAATCGCGGCGACTTCCTCCTGACGCGAGCGGTTGGGGTTGCCGCTGCCCGCGCTCATAAGGCCGATATAGTCTATCATTACGAGGTCAAGGCCGTGTTCGATCTGCAGTCTGCGGCAGCGCGAGCGCATTTCGGTGACGGTTATGCCGCTGGTCGCGTCCATATATATTTCGGCATTGGACAGCGGCAAAAGCGTATCGCCCAGGCGCTCCAGTTCGTCGTCCGTCAGCACGCCGTGACGCAGATTTTGCATATTCACCTGCGCTTCGGAGCACATCATACGCAGCATAAGTTGTTCCACGGGCATTTCCAGCGAGAACACGGCCACTTTTTTGCCGCCGCGTATTGCGGCATTGGCGGCTATATTCATGCCCAGCGTGGTTTTACCCATGGACGGGCGCGCTGCGATCAAAATCATCTCGCCCGGGTGCAGGCCGGTGAGCAGGTTATCCAGATCTGTAAATCCCGTGGGTATGCCGTTTATAGAGCCCTTGTTTACCAGCAGCTCCTGAACCATGGCATACGTGGTGGGCACTGCGTCGCGCGCGGCCACGAACGCTTCGCTGCCGCGCCGCATGGCTATATCGTATATGGAGCGCTCGGCCAGTTCCAGAACCTCCGGGACTTCCCGCTGGAAAAACATGTAGGCGCGCATACGCCGCCCGCATTCATAATGCATACGTATGCCGACACGCTCGTGCCGGTTGAAAACGCGCTGCTCATGGCGCAGGCGTATGCCGCGGCGCATGTGCCGTTTGAAATGCACATTTACCCGCGCGGGCCGCACGGCATCGCGCTGGCTAACAAGGTCACATGGTGCGGCGCTCACGATATGGTATCCCCCGCCGCCGCGCGCTGGGTGGAGGATTCTATCGTATGGATGAAAACAGTGGGCTGACGCCGCATAATCCCGGCGGCGAATTTGGAGCGTAACAGACAGCGCGCCATCGTTTAATACAATGCAGGATTTTTTATTCGGCCATATGGACAGTGCCGGTAAAATGATGTATCATTACTGATGGTTTTGCAAATTTGGAGGTGAATCAAAGCAATGATAAGGGAAACTGTAAAGCTTATGCCCGAGCGCGACGAGGTTTATCTGGATTATTACGGAAACGACGATCGCAGCGAAGTCGCGAATGCGATGCTGGTCATACCGGGCGGCGGATACGGCGCCGTATGCTCAGACCGAGAGGGCGAGCCGATCGCGCTGTCGTATCTTACGAAAGGCATAAACGCGTTTGTGCTGCATTACTCGGTAGGCAGCGAGATAAAGGATCCGCTGGATCCATTGACCGAAGCGTCGCTGGCCATGCTGCACATACGCGCAAACGCCCAAAAGTACAACATAGATCCCGCGCGCGTATTTGCGGTGGGCTTTTCGGCAGGCGGACATCTGGCAGGTTCGCTGGGCACACTGTGGAACGACGCGGAGCTTCAGGAGCGCCTGCCCGAGGCGGGCGACGGCAACCGGCCCACGGGCGTGGTGCTGTGCTACCCGGTGATATCGTCCAGCAATATCGGCCACATGGGGTCGTTTTCTAACCTTTTGCGCAGTCAGATGCCCGACGCAGCAGCGCTTGAGCGCTTCTCGCTGGAAAAGCATGTGGGCGCGCACACGTCGCCCGCGTTTATAATGCACACGTATGACGACGGCCTTGTGCCGGTTGAAAATTCGCTGCTGATGGCGCAGGCGTATGCTCAGGCGCACAGGCCGTTTGAAATGCACATTTACCCGCGCGGGCCGCACGGCATCGCGCTGGCTAAC